>JAOZGY010000066.1 GCA_026015145.1 Candidatus Bathyarchaeota archaeon
TAGACCTACTGCATACCACGCCGAACTGCTGGATAACTGCTGACTAAACCACATCATCGGAACGGTATGAGATAAATAAATGAATAAACCAGCTCGAGAGATGCTTCTAGTTAGATTGTGCAATACTTTGCTTTTTAAATATCTGAAGCTCCGAAGGGAGAGAATGGTTAAGCTAAGACCCAATAGATTATAGTGCAAAGTGTTAGTGAGAATGAACGTTCTATCAGAGAGCTTTAGAGGTTCAAATGTGAGTGTAGCGATTGCTGATATTATGAGCGCAGCCATTAACGTGTTATTGTTTAGTACTCTCTCTAATAAATTACGTTTAGAAAGATAAAAACCTACTATGAAGGGGATAACAAAGACATACATCCTACGCATAAGGCGAAATTCGCTTTGACCATCCCATAGTAGAAGATTAGCAACAAAAAATAAACCCCATGCAATACTGATAATTCCTAAATTCTTAACTTTTTTTTCTAAAACTGAAATCATTAAAAAATAGACGAGAAGTTGAGGTACAAACCATAAATGATGAAGATTTAGAGTGGTCAATTGGTAATTGTGGACGAGATTCACACCGGTAGCGTGGTATAGCCATGCTTCCGGTTGCACAGTAGGGTAGCGACCTGAAAAATAGATAAGAATTAGAAGAATTAAGAACGGAACGTATAAATTGACGATTTTATCTTTCCAAAATTGCGTAAAGCTTTTCTTTTTTAAGCTGTGATATACGAAAAATCCTGCTGCAAAGAAAATTACCGTTAAGAGATAGTTCCTAAGCAATTCGGTCATTTCAGGATATAGCTTATAGAAATTGCTATGAGCTATAATAAGTGATATGTAGGCTAATGTTTTGGCTATGTCGAACTCCGGCAGTCTATTCACGGATTCTAAGCTCCACCAAGTATTCGTCTTACGGAGGTTTTGTTTCGATATATATTTAGTAATTATTAATCTGAAATCTGGATTTATAGACTGGTTAACTACCTGAAATATTAAAATTCTTAAAAGCTAAATAGAGATAAAAAAGCAAAAAAAAAGGAAAAGGTTCCGAGTGATGTTGAAATTATCCCTTTTCTTCACTAAACCTTAAAAAATGGGGGTTGTTTCTGGGAGATATCCCCAAACGACTTTCAAAAGAAGATTGTATACGAAAGCATCCCCAAAACACACTAATAAATTAAAATTGTTGGAAAATAACTTTTATTTTTGGTTTAGTTACCTATATTTTTTTGATACAAATATATTATTCATTCATTGAAATTAAAAATTAATTAGAACAGTTTGCTGGGATACTAAAGCAAGATCAAATTAAAGGAGAAAAGAAAGAGGCAAACAGCTACACTGCTAGTTTGTTATTTTTCTTTTTTTGCCCAAGGATCCTCTCAGCCTAAAGTTTTTTTATAGTTTACCAAGGTACTTGTATAACCCATAACACAGTTATACATCATAGTTATAATCTAAACAACCTTATAAAATTTATCAAACCCAAAAAAAGAGGGTTGTGTTTAGACTATTTGTTCTTCGGTTTCCTTTTTGCGCCAAACTGCAAAATATACAATAGTCAGAATTATCGCTGCTGGGATACCAAAAATTACGAGCAACCAAGCTAAAGTATGGAACCAAGCATACACCCAATATGAATAAGCAAAGTTTCCAAATGGGGTGTAAAAATCTCCATTGATATACATGTAAATTGAATACGCAATGAACATACCAAAGCTAAAACCTCCACCTTCAGCTGTTCCCTTACCCCGCCATCTGCCTTTAAACTCTGCTTTCTCCTCAGCTGGCAATCTTTTCCACCATAAATACCAGCCCACTCCAAATACAATCGCTACAGGTATTCCTACAATCAATAACTCCCACAACATAAGAAATATGAAAAACTCCCAAATCCACGCTAAAGTCCACTCTCCAATGGTTGCGGTACCCATAGCTCCAATTGTAGAAGTATCAATGAACCAAAATAGAACCAGAAGCGCTACCACAATGGCAACTGCACCACCAATGATAGAAGCTGCAAATATTTTCCAGTGTTTTTTAATTTTTTGTTTCCAAAACTCTCCGTCGCTGCATTTGTCCTTTTCTTCCATTTTTTTTCACTATTTTTTTATATATAGACGTTTTGTTATTGCATTGTATTTAATATTTTTGAAAATATCACCGTTATATATAAAACAATGTTATATTTAAATTAAACACCGGTATTTTATTAAAAAATGATTCATTTGAAAAGACACGGGAAAACAGTTTCTAGGTGATAAAAACGCTTGATCCAAAAAGAACCATTATTTAATTTAGAAGAAAAAAGGGAAAAGGTAGCGGTTGATGTTGAAAAAATCCTTTTTCTGAACCAAGCTACCTCATCTTGTTATTATATTCGTTTACTTTTTGCGTATAGAGCTTGTGAATGCCTTTGGGTATGGTCTAGAACATGATGAGCTGAATTAAGCTTTCCAATTTTAGACCCTTGCAGTAAAACTCACGGATACTTTTTTTATAAACCCAATTTCCTAGAATAATATCTAAGAAAAAACTCCATCCATACGATTCTTTCCACAACCTATCAAAAATCTGAGGTTTTTTCTCTGCAACCGCTTGTGCAGCTAATTCGCCATCCAAGAGTGCATATAATATGCCTTCTCCAGATATTGGACTCACATGTCCAGCGGCATCACCAATCAAAATCCAATTAATCCCAGCCAGTGGAGCACGGAAAATTTTTGAGCTTTTAACATTAGGGACTAGGGCTGCCCATTTAGAGATTATCTCCACCTGAGGAAAATTATCTTGTATAAAGACGTCTAGCTCCTTTTTGAGTCCATAGGAAAACTTTATCTCAGAACAGCCTATTCCCAGGCTGGTGTTCTTTGACCTTGGAATTACCCAGATATACCCATTTCGGTACGGCGATAACCTTAGGGTGATTTCTTCTCTTTCCAAGCCTCTGACGAGATATCCAAAGCACAGTCCTTTATTCTTTGCATCTAAGGGGCCAATGATTTTTTCTCTAACTATACTGTTGACACCATCAGCGCCAATTAAAGTCTTAGCCAAGTATGTTTGTTTTTGGGTTTTTACGTTCCACAAGTGATTTTTTCTTTCTATGCTTGTGACTCTTTCTTTGATAAGTTTCGTACCTCTGTCTATGGCCATTTTTACGAGATATTGGTCAAGTTCTAATCTTGAAAATCCCAGCATCTTGCTTTTTCTGAAACGAACGCACTCTTTTTTACCGCTAGGAGAGATTACATATAATCTGTCTCTTTCACTGTGGTCTATTGGGAGTCTTTTTAGGAAGGGGAACAATTTGAGGGCAAGAGGTGATACAAGTCCGCCGCATGGTTTTTCTCTTGGATGTGAAGGATCAAATATGACTGGATGTAGCCCATTTTCTGCTAGTCGGTATGCACAGTATGCTCCTGCTACTCCCCCTCCTACGATAGCTGTTTGAATCATGATTATTCTCCTTGTTTTTCTGATTGAGAAGTGATTAAAATGTAAATCAAACTTATTTTACACAAAATCGTTTCTATCTATCAATGAATGTTTTTTATGCTAATCCATGGTTTGTTTCTTTTTGCTTGTAACGGTTTCTTAAATCCGTTTTCACTCCTTATTTGTATGTGTTCTATTAGACGAGCGAATTAAAAAAAGAATTGCAGAAAAAGGGATGAGGTTCTAGAAGAAATCCAAAAAAGAGCGAGATTACCTCATTTCGTCCATGTTTGATGGGCTTTTTATCTTTGGATTTTCTTATTAGCTCTTTGTCCAAATACAAAACCAAATTACCCTTGCTTATCAACTGCACTTGCACCCGCGCAATAACATACAATTGATTTTCTAATTTCTAAAGTTCTATTTAGCTGTAGTCGAATGATGCCATACGTTCTGGTTTAACTGTTATTTTCAACCAATTTGTTGTTGGAGGGGTCACACTACGCCAATGATCTTTTGCTTTTTCTTTTAACATATACTTCTCACACAGCCACATAGCGGTAGACTCTAAGTCAAATTCACTATTAAGCTCAGCTTTGCCGTAGATCAAAACTCCTCTGGGTGGCTTTTCCACATCAATTAGGATAGAAACATTCTTGTTCTGTTTGACATTTCTGGATTTGCGACTATGCTCTGGTGATAGAATAACGATTTTTCCATTCTCATATTTGAACCATACAGGAGCAGCATGTATAGTTTCGTCATTGTTATGACTGCAGAATCTTGCTGTATTAACCTCTTTGAGAAAAAATTCTATTTCTTCTTCTGTTAGATGACGCCCACCCCATACTTTATGAGCCAATAATACTCCCTCGTGTATAATGTTGCCATCTCAAGATTTTAGATTTTGTGTATGCTGGTTGGATTAAAATTAATATAGAAGAAAAAAGGGAAAGATAATACCCAAAAACCAGGTATCGACAAGAGTTAGGGGATTATTACGCAAAAACGATGTCAATAGAGAACTGGAAATGATGAAAGTTGACAGTCATAGCCTAATGAGATGAAAATATTAAAAGGATAGTAATACCAAATTCTTTGAACATAACAGTGGAGAGGTGAAAAATTTGACTGTTGAAATTGCGACTTTGGTTACAGGTGTTTTGATATTAGTAGGAGCAATTATTGCAGGGGGAACAATATATGCTGGACCAGAAAAACTGGCTAAGTCGATAGATAAACAAAAATAAACGTCTTTGTGGAAATAAGAACTTACCCATATATGGGTTAGGTCGGATAAATTTTAATCAAAAAAGGGAAAAAGGTTGCGAGTGATGTTGAAAATATCCCTTTTCTGAACCAGGCTACCTCATCTCGGCCACATAATGAATTTTTTACCATTTGTTTTTCTTTCTAAAAATGGTTTGCTGGGATCCTAAGGCAAGATCAAATTAAAGGAGAAGACTAAGCATGATGCGGGTTGGAAAAACTTTCCAAATAAATAGTTTAAGTCAAAATGTCAAATCACAAACGTGTTTAAATCCTAAAAATTAATCATTAGTTATCCATACTAATTCAAATATGCTACTTCTTTGATTGAGCGGTTTTCAGAATTTTTCAATCTTTTCAAAGGGTAGATTTCTTGGTTATTAATTTTTTTTTCAAATTTGAATCTATAGATCCATGAAAAAATGTATCAGATTTTGAAGTATTTCTTGATGGAAAGTTCGCTTATAACTCATTTCTGAATAATCAAGACAGCAGACAAACTTAGGAAGAAAAAGCATTGCTACTAAAAACACAAGTAATTGAACAACTTTTTTCAACACAATTAATAGTTGCTGCATTAAACGAGGAACAAGGAATTGGACCGACCTTAACAGATTTTATTGATAATTTAGGAGTCATGAAAGTTCTTGTTATTGATGGAAACAGTAAAGATAGGACTGCAGAAATCGCAAAAAACTTAGGTGCAGACGTAACTTTTCAAGACGGAGTTGGAAAAGGAAACGCTATTGCAAAAGCCCTAGAAGAAATTAAACCGAACATAAAATATGTAATTTTAACTGATGCAGATTATACTTACCCGGCAAAGTATGTTCCTCAAATGATTGAAATTCTTGAAAAAAATCCAAATGTTGGAATGGTATGCGGAAATAGGTTTAATGGCAATGTCGAATCAGATGCCGTCCAAAGATCATTTTACTTTGGAAATAAAATCTTATCTTTAGTACATACCTTGATAAATGGCGTGTCTTTGGATGATCCTTTAACCGGATTACGGGTAATAAGAACTGCTGTATTAAAAAATTGGATAGCAAAATCCCAGGGTTTTGACATAGAAGTCGAGCTAAATCATCAAATAAGAAAGAGAGGGTATAAAATAAAAGAAGTCCCAATTGGATATCGGAAAAGATTGGGGGAAAAGAAATTAAAAATAAAAGACGGCTTAATTATTCTGAGAAGAATATTATCAGAAATTACTCATTAATGAGGTGGAAATAATTATTTATTTCATGGTTTTTAAAATGTGTTGAAGTGTTTTATGGCATCCACTACATTCAAACATTTTATAACCACA
>JAOZGY010000086.1 GCA_026015145.1 Candidatus Bathyarchaeota archaeon
TTTTGCTCACAGCTTCTTTTATTAATTATTATTGTATTAGATTCCCTTGAGGCTAATTTTTTGCTTTCCGCATGTGTTTTAATAAGGACTTCGCATGGCAGATTTGAAGACGTTGTTGAGTTTTTGGGTCAACTGAAAGGTGTTAAACGTATCTTTCCAGTGCTTGGGAGGTACGATGTTGTTGTGGATCTGGAAGCTTCGGATCTCAAGGCTTTAGACGCCACAGTGCTAAGGATAAATAAATTTGCTGGTTTAGTGTTCACGGAAACCTTAGTTGAGGTTAAGGGTAGAGGTTAGGCAAAATGTTGAACGCTTGCATATTGTTGAAAGTTGTACGCATCAAAGCTCATGCAATTCTATCCGCAGTTAAGGAAATTGGCAGCGTTAGAAAGGCGTATTTAACGCATGGCAGGTTTGACATAGCTATTTTTGTTGAGGTAGCGGAATATAGAGAGTTAAGAGCGGTTACCAGCAAAATTAATGGTATTGAAGGAATTAGAAGCACAGAAACGTTGCCTGAAGCCTAATTGAAAGCATAAAAAACAAATGGGATTTTGGGGAGTTTAAAATCAAGTTAAAATCTCGAACAAAATAGAAAAAGAGGGAAGGTTTGAGTGCTCAGATTCTTTGAATCCAATCGAGATTTCTTCCACAAGTTATAACAACTGAATCAGAAGATATGTAACACTGTTTATTTTCATTTCAGAGGAGGTGGTAAAACTTTGAGTGAAAAATGGCCTTCCAGTTCATCCATGAGGTTAGTTGGTTTTCTTTGGTTGATTGTAAGTGTTATCTTGACTCTAGCCTGGTCGTATTATTCTTCAGAGTGGTGGTCTGTTGCCCCTGGGGTTCTAGCAGTATTCTTCTTTGTTGAATCAATAGCACACATGAATGTATATGCTATATTAGGTGACCTCATGTCTGAACTACAAAAAAGAGAACCTAAAGAATCAGTAGAATAGCTTACCTTTCACCAATCGTTAAGACCCTTTATACAAAAGCACGCATGTGTAGATCCATTCCTCAAACAATGAGCATATTAATCACTTTTTCTACATGAAAGGAACGGTTGATCCGAAAAGAACCATTATTGAATTAAGAAGAAAAAAGGGAAAAGGTTCCGAGTGATGTTGAATTTATCCCTTTTTTTCACTAATTCTTAAAAAATGGGGGGTGTTTCTGGGAGATATCCCCAAACGACCGAGATTACCTCACCTTGACCTCTTTTTGCCTAAAACTAAAATAGAAAAATAAGAAAATTCATTAAATTCAGAATTACTGAGTGACAGTTTAGAACAGTTTAAACGCGGGAATTTACATGTTACTTTTTGTAGTGTCTGTGATGATATCACGTCCGTATGAAGGGAAGCACGGTTGAACTCCGATGATTTCAACTTAATTTTAGAACTTTCTGAGATGCTGCATCACACTTTCATGTTTCAGGCTACTCAAGTCGCCAAAGATAGGCTAAGATAGTGTGTTATGTATCATATTTTTTTATATTTCTAAAAAAAGGGAAAGAATTGCGGGTGACATCTCCACTAAGTAGAAGTTTGTTTAAACATGTTTAAACTTCCCATGCTTTCTAGCGAACACCTACAAATATGGTTATTTGCGTTTTTTGAAGATTTTACCTCCGTCAGAGTATTCTCCTATTACAAATTCAAAGCCAGCTTCTTTTAGACTGCATGATTTTCCTGTGAGATGGTGTCCACCCCATACTTTATGAGCCAAAAATACACACCCATGTACAGTGTTGGTTTTTTAAAGATTTTAGATTTTGCGTGTGTTGATTGGTTTAAAATTAAGAAAAATGGGGAAAGGTTACGGGTGATGTTGAAGAAATCCCTTTTCTTTTTTGGCTATATCCTTCTGCAAAGATACGAGTTGGCACCTCTTTTTGCCGCACCCAGAAAACAATATATAACATTGTTAAGTTACATTGTTTCATCACGGAATCGCTTTTTAGGAGGAGATAAAACGAATTCAAATCCAACAAAACCTTCAAGCCCCAACGTTCCCACGGAAAAGCAAAATAAAAAACGTGAACTCTTTGATGATACAGAATTTTTGATAGCCACATTAATACTTATTACTACTGTTATTTTGTCAGTTGTTTCTTACTTTCGAATATACGACCTAAACTTTGTTGTGGGGCAATTTCGGTTATCCCACTGGTTTAGCTGGATTGGAACTTTCTTTATAGCAATATATTCACCAATATATTTTACTCTGAAGAGAAAATATCCTGGAAGAATCCGATCACTTCTAAGAATTCACATTTATGGAAACCTAATCTCCTTCATGTTAATTACTATCCATTTCACACAGCAAATAAGCAGACCTGAAGCATTTTTCCCAGATCTTAGCACTGGACTTGCACTATATATTGTAATGCCTATTTTGGTGCTTTCTGGTTATCTTCACAGATTTCGTATTATCAAGTCTCTAAACCCGCATACCAATAGATATCTGCATGTCAGCCTAACCCTTACATTCTATATTATAATTCTTGTTCATGTTTTGCAAGGCCTTAATATAATCTAAACAAAAAGAGACATCTAGAAAAATTAAAAAAAGGGAAAAGGTTACAATCTGTATTTTTGTTGAACAGAAATACAATAAGGTTTATTAAGATTTTATAAACCACTTGTATTAACTAGGTTAATGCAAATGCTAGGCAAGAGAGGTTCTTCTAAAGATATTGCCGATTTTTTACACTGCCTTAGCTTTCTTGAAAACAGAACATCAACTCTCTACAAGAAACTATCAGACAAAACAGTCAACTCAGCATTTAGTGACAGTTTTCTAAAGATTTCACAGAATACAAAAAAACACTCTGAAACCTTAGATGAGATTGCCAAAAAAATTAGCCGACCAAGGATAGGGGATAAGGAATGTGCCAAACGCCTTGCCACTGCATTCAAATCAATTGAGAAGGTTACAAAAAAGATTAAACACAAGAAACTCTTATCGAACGAAGACCTTTCAGAGATTATCTCTATCTTAGAAGGTTCTTTAGGCGAGGAGAGTTACATGTTGATACAGGCAAAAACTTTCTTGGCTATGGCACCTCAAATATCTCGTTTATATGGTGTGCATCTTGAAAATTTCAAAAAATTGCTCTATAGCATTGTTGCTGATGAGGAAGCTCACATGGAAATGTTTGAAAATATCAAAGTGGCTATTGATAAAAAATTAAGCAAGAAGGAAGCAAGTGCACCAACCGTTAAATACAAAAATCCAGACTCATGGATTGCTTATGTTTAGCTAACCAATGTACCTCGGCATGACAAGATTGAAAAAATCCCTTTTCTGAACTATGCTACCTCACCTACACCTAATTCGGGACTGCTCACTTTTGAATGCTTGCATTCCATTACTTTATCACAATTCAAACATTCTTCAGGAAGAGAAGTATTAATTGGAAAAGTGCGTAGGTACCCTAATTGATGGTTGCATCCAGAAGCAGTTTTGATTCTGACGTTGTTTGAGGTCATTGTCCTCTTGTCGATGGAACGTGTGGGGGCAATATGGGCTTCCATTTTGTCATTCTGCATGGAAATAGCCTCAGGGATAATAATTTTTTCTGATAAATTTTTTTTAATCCTTTTAGAATAGCCGTAGATACCTAAGGATAGAAAGCAAAGAGCAATGAATTGAGCAATTTGTACTATTTCGTTAGTGCTTGTTAGCGAAAGGTTCACTTCATTGAAAATTGTAGTTATGGACCCGATTGAGAAGAAGAGGCCTGACACAAATACAGGTATCCAGAATGATTTTCCCATATTCAGGTGTCTAATAGTTTTCAGAGTACTCCAACCCAGCACACATAAGAGGGTGGCAATCGAAGTAAATGTAATGTTTAATATGATTATTAACAAGTTCATATTTATTCCAAAAGTATTTTTTATTAAGATTCGCGATATTTAATCTGGAATTTAAGTCTTGTTGCATATTTGTTCAACATTAATACATTTGACAAATTTATGCTCTCAAGGATTTGGAATTAATAAAAAAAGGGGTACGGGTGTGGGTGACATCTCCACTAAACTTTGGTTTGTTTAAACATGTTTAAACTTTCCAAAGTATTTGTTTTCTCTTTTAAGATGAAAAAATGATTTGAATATTGATTTATTTTTTATGTCTCTTAATCCTGTCTTGTCTTTGGCTCTTTTTTCGCCAGTCTCTTTTTCTTTGCGTGTTTAAAGTAAATCTTCCATGATCTGTGCTTCGACCCATATTTCGATGTTGGGTAATGTTTCTATAAAAAGTGCTGCAATCAATTTTGTTCTTTTTTAGTGATTCGATGTTATTGTTCAAATCTTGTTTTGCTTTATTATTTTTTGTAGAATCAAATAATTCTGAATATGTGTTATATGCTGCATGAAATAAAAAATTGGCCGGATCGTCAATCAAGAGTTTTTCTGGTATAGGTGTTTCGATATTTTTGGATTCTTCAGTCATTTTGTTCCCGTTTTTTGCAGGAAAGGATGATGTTCTTCCCTCTTTTATAGGTGTCCCTAAATATTTTGATTTCTGGACTAAAGGATTAAAAATCTTGTTAATAATTAAGTTTCATCTTATTGTTTGATTAGACTTTGCTGTGAAGATACTCTGGTTTTTAGTGAATTGAGGTTTTAATTTATGAAATGGCTTGGTGTATTTTTTTTGCATCTTGGTCTAGAATTTTTACATCTCGAACTTTAGGGTGTTTCCAATGGCTATCACTGTACATGGGAATAATGTGGACGTGCATATGAAATATTACTTGTCCCGCTGCTTTTCCGTTGTTTTGGATGATTCTGATCCCTTCAGCGCCTACTGCAATCTTTACGGCTTGTGTAATTTTTTTTACAATTTTGTAGAGCTCAGATATTTCTTCTTCAGGAATTTCGTAAATATTCTCATAATGCTTTTTTGGCACAACTAGTGTATGACCATTATTTATTGGTTGAATGCTCATAAATCCTATAATTTTGTCGTCTTCATAGACTATGCTTGCTGGTGACTTTTTTTGTACTATGTTACAGAAAATACAATTGGTTGACATTTTGATACCTGTTCTAATTATTCCATTGAATATTTGTTTCTTTAGCTTTATAGATAAGAATTAATCTTTAGCAGATGATAGCATGCCAACGTTTTAGTTCTTAATCCAATGCTTGGAACGGCATCTAAGAATTTTTTTTCTGTAATGGATAGTTGTGTAGCGCCGCCGATAGGATTTGTACATGAGTCAAGTGGCGATATCTCCCGCCTCACCTTCCCTTTTTTATCCTACATAAACGCAGATTTGCAGTTTAGGAAATAAAAAAAGAGAAATTCAAAATAAAAATTCTTGATGCTTTTTAACTTTTGCTTTATGGTGGCTGTTGTAAGAATCAATTATCTGAATCAAAGCGACTGCTGTCAAAGATCCTGTAGCTATCTACGTTGCCTATTAAGTCAAGCAATATTGGTCTTATTACATTACCGATTTTCTCAATAGATTCGATATTATTCTAGACTTTGAAAACAGTTTTACCGGATTTTGGGCACTATAAATGTGAAGAATAGCACACCCAATGCACCGTATACAGGATGATACCAAGAGAATTGTGAAAATGGTCCACCAATAGTAAAGACCCATAGAACATATGCTCCCATTGTAATTGCTATTTGTATCCAAACTTCGACTTCTTGTGCTTTCCATAGATAAATTGGAAGAACAATCAGTACACCGATGAAGACTACCCAAGTCATAATATCAAATGGTATTTGGTCCTTTGCTGTGGACAATAGTCCAATCGCTGTAAGATATAGTCCCACCGCTTCTCCAGGAACGTACTTTAATATTTTGTCTGCGTAAGGATCTTTTTTAGTTGTTGTGGTTTCAAGCCCCGAAGTTATTACAGTTCTACTCATTTTTTCCCCCCTTTAATTTATTTAATAACTTTCTGTATATAGTGAGTTATTTATACCATTTTTGATCATTTCAGTTGACTCAATTGAGTTAAAGATTAGTTGGAGTCAGAATGCATAATAATTTAGGTCCATCTAAAAACGATCAATGTTTCGGTTTGTCAGTAAGATTTTATAATTCTTTACAGTTTAAAAACGTATCAAATTAAATATTTATTAATTTATATTGCATTAGCCTCATATGATATGTGTCTTCTTATAAATTGCTAAAAAAAGGAGAGGAAATACATAGTCAATATCAAACCAGCTAAAATAATTCGCATAAATAAAATCACTATTCTTTTTTTAACTATTGTTTCAGTAATCCTCTCTTTTGCTTCAGTCCTACTAGTTATTAATCGATTCGAATCATTAATTTTCTTTGCCATATTTGGATCGATTGCTGCTATTGCTACAATTTATGGATTAAAATCATCATGTACAGAAAAACCGAAACCTCTCGAGTATGCGATTGGATGGCTAGGCACGTTCTTTTTTCCTGTTTTTATGTGTTTTATTTTGTTGATAATATATGCCCTATCTTTTGGGGTAATAATTCTAATCGAACTAATCATTAATTTGTTTGGTTTTGGAATTCAGCTAGATGCTGGATTGATAGCTTATTATATTTTTTTCATAATCGGAATTTTTTTTGTTATATTATCCGCGTTTATAAGCACAGAAAACCTCGTGCAACAACTTTATCCAAGCAAAGCCCATTTAAGATCTGTATTCTATGACCTTGCTGTTTATGAAAAAGGCAGATTGATAAAATATTCAATTATTGCTTTGTTTTTTCTTGCAGGGCTTGGAGCAATTGTTTTGTTGACTAATAGTGGATTCACTGATTGGTGGTTCAACCTTTTGTTACTTACATATCTTTTTTTTGTTTCTTTGTCCCCTGGTGTAATGGAGGATGATCTTGACAAAAAATTCCCAAAAACATTAAAAGCTTTTAGCAAACTGTTTGAGTTAAAGGGATATAAGATAATTCAATCTCCAATAACGGATAATCCTAGATTTGATCCCCTTTTAGCCGGCTTAGATTTTTATGGAACAAACAAAGAGTATGATCTTGCTATTGCTGTACGCCCAAATAAATCTGAACCAGCGGATAAGTGGCAACCCTATGATTTATTAAGGTCAACAAGGGCATTGAAAACCTATTTTCGAACAAAAGAATACGTTAAGCAGATTATTCCAGTGATTATCTTCATTGCAAAAGGAAACGAAACTTGGCAAAAGAAAGGTATCAAAATAATCAGAATACCAAAACAAGTATTAGTAAACAAGATCCTTAATTCTGATAATCAAAAAGAATTAAAAAAAATATCAGACCAATACCTACGAATCTCTCAGAAAGATATAGTATCAGGGAGTTCAAGAGATGAGCTCCAATTCTTAGGAGGAGAGGAGTAAATGTTCCAATTTATTAAGAAGACATTCAAACGAGAGGTCCTTGAGGCACATCCGCTTGAAGAAATCCTTCGTGATATGACTTTAGATGAGGACAGCAAGAATATTTTTACTGAGACACTACACAATGTTCTCACCTTTGATGTTTCAAAAGTGAAAGATAGTAAAAATAAAGAAATTTATTTTACGTTAATTAGCTGCAATGGAATAAAACGCTTTTTGTGTCAAATACCAAACATAATTTTAGCATTAGATTTCCGGGATTCCTCAGAATTCTGGGATGTTATGGATAGGATAGCTCTTAGTTTTAAGAAGGGATCTCTCAAAAATAAAAATTGGAAAACTTGGAACAAGAAAATATATATAGTCCATTATGGAGAACCAGCTATTAGTATAGCAGTTGAAGACTATACACTTAACGATTGGCCAGATATTGTAGGAATTCAAGGAAAATATATCTCGTTTCACAAATCAGTTAATCAGTTGAATGCAGAAAGACGGGAGGAACTTCTTAGAAGGCAACTAGAACTAGATCAAAGTCCAGAGCTACTTGGTGAAATAACCCACAATGAAAAGAAAAAGTTAGCAGAAATTATTGCTACTTTTAATGAATTTCATGCTAATGCAATGGCTCGAAGCACTTTTGTTAACCAAATTCCCGGATTTAGTAAATGGACAGGAATAATTAATTTTGATGGACCTATTGAACCGGTTGCGAAACAACTCATACAGCAAATAATCGACCGCAGTATTGAACATGAAGACAATGCTTTTGGTAAGTTTATTTATTATTTGCTCCAAATGGGTAAAGAAAAAACAATGTCAAACTCTCACAAAATATTCATAAAAAATATAATTGATAAATATCAATTAACCAATAAACTTTGAGGGAATTATAAATGTCAAACGGTCTATTAAAATATGAAGAAAAAAGAAGATTAATTAAGATTATTACAGGACTATATGCATTTATCAGACCCCGCAGTAGATACATATTTATTAAAGAAACAGCAGGTTTGGGACGGTTTGCACTTAATATAGATCTTTCAGGGACACCTGGCATGGTAGTTACTGAATTAGTTAGTAAGTTAGAAAAATACGGACAATTACCTGAGCGACCAAAATTTCATGCTCTTGGAGCATTATTGGATGTTATTCTTGACATAGCAGATACAGAGGTTCCCCAAGACGATAAAATCTTTATTGCAGGATTAATTGTACAATATTCTCTAATAGCTGATTCCGATTATATTAGCAAATTATGTAATGATTATAGCTTGCCAGATTATGTGATTCAACCCCCTTCTTTTGAAGTTTCTCCTCCAATTACCCGGGAGAAAATATCGTCAGATCCTGAATTTGAGGTAGTAATTGATGATGAAAAGGGGCTCGAATCAGTTATTAACTCTGAAGATAATTTCCTTAATATACACTTGTTATATGGGGGAATCTATTGTTCTCATGCTGTGGGTCAAATTGAGATTCCAGAGGGTACTGCTAAAGGTACAGGCTTTTTGGTTGGTCCAAATTTAATGTTAACTAATCAGCACGTGATAAAGAAAAAGAAATATCTCCAAAAAACGATTGTTCGTTTTGGTTATATTAATGATCTTTCTAACATACCTTTAAGGGGGAACGTGTTTAACTTTCAACCTAATGTCTATCATTTCAGCCCAGCTGAAGAATTGGATTACGCTCTTGTGCGTCTTACTGAATCCCCGTTAAAAGACATGTCAAAAAAGTATTCTAACCTAAATGATAAATCGATCCAAAATTTGGTTCAACAAGGTATTCATAAAGGTTACTTAATACTAGTTGATGACCTGATTGCCAAAGGTGCTCGAGTAAATATCATACAACATCCCAGAGGTGGTGCAATGAAAATTGTAATGACTCAAAATTATGTTGTAAATGATATGAAAGAATCACGAGTTCACTATGTTTCAGATACTATGGATGGATCATCAGGAGCTCCTGTTTTCAATAAAAAGTGGGAAGTTGTTGCTTTACACCATAGTGGAAAACCCTATCCCCCAGACTCTGTTGCTGGAGTCCTTAAAAGAGCTTGGAAAGGAAAATTCAGAGTTAACGAGGGAATACCTATGCGAGCTATTCTCGAAGATTTTCATGAAAAGGGGATTAGTGATTTATTACCAAAAAGTTAATGGATTAATTTTTTTATAGGTTTTCAATATCCTAATATTTTTTATTAAATAATAGTTATGTTGATAAAATATATTAGCATAAAATTATGATAATGCTTGAATTGTTAGTAATAATGTTAAGAGGATTAATTTTTGGTTAATAAAAATTTTCTTTTAAAAAAACGTTTTTGAGGTTGAGTGAGTTTTGGTTTTGGATTCTTTTTCAAATACAGCAATTTTTTCGTTGAGTGCTGTTATTGTGTTTTTTTTAGGTTTTTCAACTTTTATTTCTTTTAATTTTCAATATATTGCGTTTATTATTGTGTTCTCTTTGATTATTATTTTAAGCATTATTAGTTTGCATCCTTTAAGGGGTGCGCTTGTTGGTTTTTTTATTGGTGGTTCGTTTCTGTTTGGTCATCTTGTTTTTGTCATTATAAGGGTGTTGCTTCTTGGTATTGATAATGTGGCTATCTTAGAGTTGTACACAAGTTTAGATCCAGTATCTGGTAGTTTTCAATCTATTGTTAGTGCTCTTATTGGGTTGGCTTCTCTTGGATTTCTTTCTGGTTTGATTGGATATATTTTCAATGAAATCTCTCCAGTAAGTTTTGAAACTCATCCTCTTGTTTTTAGAGATTATTGGTCGCAGATTTATAGTTGGAATAAAAGTGGTAGTCCTGAATATCCTAAATTGGATAGGAAACTGTCCAATTGGAGTGTTGTTAGGGGATCTTGGAAACAGCTTTTCATGAGAAAAATACAAGAGCCCAAAGAAGAACTGATATTTGCCCCTAGGTCTTCTAATCAAAAGGTTAAAGACAAAATCAAAAAAAATAATGAGTCTCCTATGGGGGATTTGTATCTTGCTTCTTCTAGTAAATTTATTGGTGAATTTTATGATTTTAAATATTTAATTTCTAAATATAGACCTAAATTAATTCATGATTTATCTAGTCCATTTCAATTGATCTTGTCAGAAAAATTGAGTGGAGTTTTTTGGCTAGCTCTTGAGAGAATACTTGCTAATATCATTAATATTATAGTGAAATCAAAAAAAATAATTCTACTCTACGTTACATTGTGCATAGGTTTAGTAGTTGCTACAACAATTATTACAGCAACTAACTTTTACCCAGTTAATAGTGTTATTATTTCTGTCGCGGCTTTAGGAATTCCGGCTCTTGGACCTGTAGTTTTGGCAATTTTGTTTAGGGGTAAATCTAAAGAGCTTGTGAAAATTCGACCAGATGAGAGTTATTTGCTTTTTTCTATATATCTTTGTTTGTTTTTGGTTTATCCAATAATCATCTGGATTGCATTGTACCCTCCGTCAGAGTTTGTTTATTATATTCCTTCTGTGTGGGCTGGTGAGTGGTTTTGGAATTGGACTTTGCCTTTTTCAATCCCTTCATTTATATTGGGTATAGGATACATCTTTTTTCATCGGGAAACTCAAAACGTGAGCACCTATTTTTTTGATAATAGGCAAAAAAACAAAAGATTCTTGGAAACTATCCCGTTTAAAGAGAATGAGGAGATACATTGGATAAAGAAAAATGAGAAAAATCCAGATGAGCAGCCAGATTTTTTTTGGGTGATTAGATTTATGTACTATTGGCGTTATGAGTTAACTTTTCCTCTTCCTCATTATGATTGGGAGAGAGTTGAGCTTTGGATAGATGCTAAAAGTGGAGATTTAAAGTGGATTGTTAGTGATTATCATTTCAAAGAATTGTGGTATAAAGTAAAAGAGGAGCTACCTGACATTTATGTAAAAATTCTATCAAATTGGCATACTCCTATTCCAGTTGTTGATTCTAATGAGACTAAGGAATATCAAAGGTTTTTTGATACCTCAACGCTTAAGTTGTTAAATTATTTTTTTAGGGGTTTTTTCGGGAAGGTAAGATACTTTTTAAGTGAAATATTAAGGAAAATTAAGGAAAAAATCAAGAAAACTCCAAAGCCTATGATCCAAGAGGTAAGTCCTATTAATCCGAAAAAAACTAGCTATGAGAATTGGATTAGAGATTTTGGTCAAGGTGATTTTGCAGAGGTGCTTAAAAGATTTCCCTATGAGGAAATTCGATACATTCGAGGCGTTGATAGTGATATTAATAGGGAGATGTGGTATAAAACGAATAAATCTACTGAGAAAATCTAATTTTCTAAATTTGCTTACTATTCTGCTTTCTCAAATGAAAAGAGTGCTCATTGTGTAATTGATATTAAATTATAGGGCTTTATTGTTAAGCGGAGAGAGAGAAGTGGATATTAAGGATATTTTTAAAGATCGGATAATTCAGGTTTTTTTGGTTGTTGTATTTTCTCTTTCATTGATTAAGATTCTGCGTTTTCAACAAGATTGTTATTTCAAATATGAAAAGATATCGAACAACTATCAGGTTTATTCGTAATATTCAATAATTCTTAAATCTCGCAAAGTATGGAACTAGCTCGGTGTGACTGATCAAGCTTGGAGAATTACAAACCAAGATATGTATTAGAGGTCCTAAGAATACGGCTTTTTGTATATATCATAACCGCTTAGCTGAGTTTGATCTTTTTTTAAAAACCCGCAAAGGGATTTTGAGGGTTTGTTTACCAGTTATGATCACAATAAAAGCTTTAGAGAAAGAAATCATAAGTACATATGATATTATCAAACTCTATAAAAATCGGTATAATGTTCTTTTGAGTCCGGGTACAGTATATCCAATTTTCTCTGCAATGGAACAACTTGGTTATATAAAAAGGATATCAAATCGGCACAATAAGCTTTATATTCTTACTGAAAAGGGTAGGAAGAGCTTAGCTCAATTTCATTTAGAAGTAGGGAAAATTCAAAAGATAATATCAGACATTGCAAATATTTGATAAGATAAAACCAAACATATTCTTTAATTCAAATTCATCCGAAGAATTC
Organism: Candidatus Bathyarchaeota archaeon; assembly: GCA_026015145.1. GTDB lineage: Archaea > Thermoproteota > Bathyarchaeia > Bathyarchaeales > Bathycorpusculaceae > AD8-1. The sequence continues at coordinate 12,433 of JAOZGY010000086.1, forward strand.
AACTGGCTCTCCAAGAACCACTTTATCAACGATATCCTTCATTGATTGGGGGATCATTAAATCTCCATCCGCATAAAATACGGTACCACCTGGAGATTCAAACGAAGGCTTGCGTTTCTCAAAATGGAGCTTGACTTTGAATACTTTCTCAAATAATGCTTGTTTACCTGTAATTGTGAGATTTATCAAATTTTCTAAAGGAAAATTTTTTTCTGCAACGGTGAAACCAAGCTTTTCGAGGATTTTTATAGCGTTATTGAGTGTCTCAATTTTTGGTCGGTATTCTTCAATTTTCTCAGATATAACAGAATCCTTATCAATTGTTAAAGACTTTCCACTTTTTGATTTGAGAAAAACAATTCCAGTAACTAAAGAAGATTCATTATTCATTAATTACCACATCCTTTACTATAAAGTCTTTAATATGATCTCAATCGTAGATTATGCGACCCAATTAGTTGTAACCAACTATATACTTATGAGTGCTTTGATTAACTTTTCTTTATTCTAAGTAGCCAAAAAAGGAAGGGTATCTTTAAAAGATAGCCCTCTATTTGAGAATTAGTTCCTCCATTGCTTGAATTTCTTCCTCAGAAATCTCTTCTTCTGTTGGTATTGGAACTGGAATAGGTCTTGGCGTTGGAATGGGAGTAGGTATTGGTCTAATGATTATACATCTAAATCTAGCAACAATCGCTGCTCGAAAAGCATCAGCTAGACCATAACCAGTTGCTAGATCAGGACCTGGAACAGCGGAATGACCCCCTGTGCGTGGATGACAACTGCCAGTTTTCACATCTCTTGCTGTTCGTTTGAGAATATATTTTAAATATGCAGGATTTAAACGTCTACAAGCTTGTTTCATTAATGCACAAACACCAGCTAGTTGTGGTGCAGCAGCAGAAGTTCCGCTAAAGGCAGCCCATCCGTCATTGGAAAGAGTCTCATCTCCGTTTGGATGTGTTCCACCTGAGCAATTTCTATCAAGATAATCATTATCCTCTACCGGTAATAGTATGTATTGAGCTCTTTTAGGCAATCCTACTAATCCACACACATCGGGAACATTTCGACCTCGATAAATATTGCTTTTAAATCCGCTAGCATATGGTGTTGCCTCAAATTTACCGCTGGGGTGCATATATGCACCTCCTGCAGATATTACATCTGGATGTTGTCCTGGGAATCCCCAATGGCCATTGCCAGCTGCGAAAATAACTGTGATACCTCTTGCAACAGCATATGCCACAGCTGCACCCAAAGCACGATCAGGAGCTGAAAGTGGTCTGAACCTCTTATCAGATCCCCAACTGCAGGAAATAATATGTGGTTTTAGGGCTACGGCAGCATTAAATGCTCCTATTGAGTTCACAAAGTTCATTTTAACCATAGTAAAGTCAACATCAGGTGCTACTGAAAAAACGTTTGCGGATTCACCAGTGCCATGTCCGTGTTCGTCATGGGTTGGATTAGATGTAGCTGGTCCAAGAACAACGTTATGTGCTCTATATCCCCTTTGAACAAAGAAAGGGTGACGGTACCAGCCAGAATCAACCATGACTACTTTTACGCCTTTTCCAGTGAAACCGAAACGATGAGCTTTATCTGCATTCATTCCTAATGATACATCACTCGGTACGTCTAGATGCCAATATGATTTAGTGGGTGGGAAAGGATTGGCGAAATAGTACATGGGCTCGTTTATGGCAACTCCGCTTAATAAATCGGCTAAAACACTTTTTGATACATCGATTAATCCTGGCATTTCAGTATCAGGAGATTCTAGAAAAGTGGCGGTTGTTTCTAAACCGAATTCTTTTATTGCTGGGCGTTCCTGTGCAATTACGCTTGTTTTGAATACCTGTTCATATGTTTTTGGTGGAGCAGAGATAGTTAATGATGTTTCTCCTGCAAATTCAACTTTGAATCCCTCTTTTTGAAGTGCTTGTACTGCGGAATTGACTAATTGAGATTCTGATAAAAAGTCGGGTATAGTTTTACTTGTTACAAAGCCTGGAATTTTAAATAAAGAGATTTCTTTTTTAGTGGGACGAACAACTGCTTCAGCATATACAATTTCTGGAACTTTTGGTTCTTTCGGTTTTTCAACTTCACTCAAAATATTCGACCTCTGTTGAAAACTCTAAATCCATTATATTTTAATTTTCAGTTCGAATTTCGACATGGAAAATAGATAGAAAAAAATTAGGAATTTATTATACGCTTTAAAACTTGATGGATTTTTTATTTCAAGAACTGGATTTAGTATCTATATCAATTTCCATGAAATCGTTATAGAAAGGGTTTGTATCTAAGTAGAGTGGCGGTTTCCTCCCACTCCAGCTCTTCCACTTTTCTATTTAGCGATTTTTAGTAGGATCAAATGAATGATTTTAGTCAGATTGATTTTCTCCAAAAAGAAATAGTAGGTAAATGGATTAAGATAAATGACCTTGAAGGAAGTGAAATTTATCCTGACGAAATTGATTTTCAAGAAAATGGTATTTACTTTGGAAAAGAAGGAGTAGGTACAGAACTTTTTACATTATGGGATGTGGGAACTTATCAGATTGTATCGGAAAACATGATAAAAATTTCAACAGCAAATGATGAAATAATTGCATATCGATTTTGGATTGAGGAAAAAATTCTCCGATTTTAAGATCTTAGAGGTTTT
>JAOZGY010000092.1 GCA_026015145.1 Candidatus Bathyarchaeota archaeon
AATATGGACTTTCTATCTAAGAAAAAGGTACTTGATTTAATTCCTGGAATAAAAGAGTTGACCCAAACTTATCCAAAGGGCATAGCAATCCCAGAAGATCTTGCTTTGAATATAGATGAAAAACGAAAAGAAATCTCAATAAACCAATTACCTACAGATTATTCAATTTTTGATATTGGTAAAAAAACCATTGACAATTATAACCAGCTGATTAGAGAGGCAAAATCAATTGTGCTAAGTGGACCAATGGGAGTTTATGAAAAAACTGAGTTTGCTGTTGGCACAAAAAGAGTTTTTGAAGCAATTGCTAATTCAAAAGCTTTTTCTCTTGCTGGTGGAGGTCATACAATTTCAGCGTTAAAACAATTTGGTTTATCAAATGATATTTCATATATAAGTACAGCAGGTGGAGCATTAATAGAGTTTCTAATGGGTAAGAAATTACCGTGCGTAGCTGCATTAGAAACAGCCGCAAAAAGAGCTTGAATTATGCTCCGTTTTTTCCTTATTTTCTTGAATAAAATTTTATTTTTCTATTCTATTCTTTTCCTTAGATTATAAAAAAAAGAAAGTTAGAATAAAGAGAAGACTCAATGAGAATACATGTATGTTTTACTAATTTTTGAGGTCCACCAACCATTTAGATTGAGACAGAATTTATTTTGGAAAAATCCTGTACATGAATTTATAAGAGAAGTAAACATAATTCATTCCGGTTAAGGATTGCTCAAAAATGAGAGAAGAACTTCCATTTCCTGATAAGGTACTGCAAACCTTGCATAATCTGTGTGCAACTGCAGCAGATTTAGCTAGAAGAGGGGAAGAAGTAGCAAGAATATTACAGCGTGACCAAAATGAGATAGAGGGTATTCTAGACAAGTATAAATCAGAAGGATTTGCTGAGAGCTTCATTGATAATGAGGGAAAAAAGCGGTATTATCTCAATGCAAGAGGAATTATCAAGATCTGTTCTCTATTTACGTAGTGAAAAATAAATGCAAGTTTTAATTTTTTCGTGGGAATATCCCCCCCGAAAGATAGGTCAACTTGCTGAATATGTTGAAGTTTTATCAAAGAAACTTGTAGAGAAGGGCATTAAGACTTATGTTATAACATATCATGATTTTCTCACCGGACTGGTTGAAAATAAAAGTGGAGTAATGATTGTTAGAGTTGCAAACCCAGTTAGAAACCATACCAGTGTTTTGACTTGGATTTTAACTCTTAATCAAGAGATAGAACGAGCTGCAGCAAATATTATCCATCAACACAAGGAAAAAATAAGTCTCATAAATGTTTATGATTGGCACTTCATTCCTGCTGCTGTAACTCTAAAAAGCGCTTTTGGAATACCTATTCTTTATTCCGTTGAAAGTTTAGAAGATCAGCGTTCAATGAAGGCTAATAATCCATATAATATGGCAATAAAAAGCATAGAGTGGCTAGGGTTTTATGAAGCAGATAAAATTTGCGTAAAAACTAATGCTATGAAGAATGCAATTAAGAGGGCTTATAATGTTCCCAGTAAAAAAATTGAGGTTTTAGGATCTATTTCTTCTTCGGATATCGAGGGATTAAGAAAGGTATTTAGCACCATAACAAGAGGAAAAAGTAAAAGATGAAAAAAGATCTAAACGTCATGATGTTATCATGGGAATTTCCACCTCGAGTGATTGGTGGAATATCACCTCATGTGTTCTTTCTATCCAAAAGTCTTGCTGAAATTGGTGTAAATGTTCATGTTGTAACTTGTGATTTTCCTGGTGTACCATCTCATGAAGTGATTGATAATGTGGAGGTACATAGAATTGATTCATACAAAAATCCATCACCTGATTTCGCTACATGGGTATACTTAATGAACATGAACATGCAAAAAGAGGCAGCAGCCATTGCTAGAAAAGCTAAAAATAAAATTGATGTGTTTCATGCTCATGATTGGCTTGTTGCAACAGCTGGTATAGGATTAAAACATGTTTTCAGAAAACCTCTGTTGGTTACTATGCACTCAACCGAGATGGGCCGAAGAGATGGGGTTCACTCTCAAACCGAAAAAATGATTCATGAAACTGAAGCTTGGTTGACTTACGAAGCTTGGAAGGTAATATGTTGCAGCGATTACATGGTCTCACATGTTAGATGGGCTTTTGGATTACCAGAAGATAAGCTAGTTATGATACCAAATGGAGTAAATCGCCAAGTTTATAAAGATACAAAGAGTAAGGATAAAAAAACTATTCGATCCAAGTTCGCATTACCTGATGAGAAAATAGTTCTTTATGTGGGAAGATTGGTTTATGAGAAAGGAATTCACATTCTTGTAAACGCTGCTCCTAAGATTTTGGAGAAAGTTAATGCTAAATTCATAATTGTTGGAAGTGGATATATGAAAGAACAGCTCTCCTCTATCGTTAAAAGCATGAATTTAGAAAAGAAAATCCTTTTTACAGGTTTCGTAGAGGACGATGTATTATTAGAATTGCAGAAATGTGCGGACGTTTCTGTAGTACCATCTTTATTTGAGCCGTTTGGGATAGTGGCTTTAGAAGCAATGGCTGCTGGAAGTCCAGTTGTAGTTTCAGACACTGGTGGATTATCTGAAATAGTTGATCATGATTCAACTGGAATCAAAGTCTATCCGAACAACCCCGAATCTTTGGCTTGGGGTGTAACAACAATATTATTGGATAAGAAATACAGTAAACACATTAGAAAAAAGGCTAATAAAAAAATTAGAGAAAAATATGATTGGAAGAAAATTGCCGCGCAAACAAAACAGATATATTTATCAGTTTTGGGCGAATACTCAAAAAGCTTTTGGGCTTAATAATTATTAATTTCAGAGATAAAGTATAGGTTATTTTCCAATAATACGAACATTATTCACTAGAATCCAGGGGGCGATTATGGATCCCAATTTTCTTTCATTGTTTGCTATCATCTTCACATTTTTTAAAACCTCAAAAATATTGCCTGCAAGCATTACCCCTCTTGTTGAATGAGATATTTCTCCATTTTTTATTTTCCATGCTGGTGTTGCGACTACAGAAAAGTCTCCAGTCACTGGATTGCTACTATGGGCTCCCTGTAAATAGTAAATTAGTAGGCCCTCATCAACTTCTTCTGTCAACTGTTTAGATGTTTTATTTCCAGGAAGAATGCGAAAATTTGTAGCTCCTATGCTAGGAGTAGATAAATATCCAGCTCTTGAAGCATTCCCTGTACTCTTTTTTCCTTCTTTTTTTGCTGTGTAATTGTCATAAAGAAAGTTTTTTAAAATTCCTTTCTTCACAATATTAGTTTTTTGCTGAGGAACACCTTCTCCATCAAAAGGAGTTGATCCAAGACCCCCCGCTAATAATCCATCATCTTGTATTGTAAGGATGTCTGAACTAATTTTTTCTCCAAGTTTTCCTTTAAATTTGGATTGGTTTCTTTGAACATTATCAGCTCTGATAGCATTTATTAAAGTGTTAGAAAATAGACTTTGAATTGCAAACTGAGTGAGTATAAGATTGGTTGTTTTTGTTTCAATTTTTCTTGTATTCAAAGCGGAAGAAGATAACCGTGCTGCTTCTTTTCCCACCCACTTAGGATTAATGTTGTAATTTCGCTCTGCGTCATATTCAAAGCATACAGGAGTAATAGTATTTCGTTTTTTCATTACTGCTGCTAAACTGCACTCAACGTAAGTGCCTTTATCAAAACCTCTAACACCGTTAGAATTTGCAATGGCGCTTGAAAAGAAAGCTGCGCTAACTCCACCTTCAATTGGTAAAACATTTTTTTCAGCAGCGATTGCAGAATCTAACATTTCATATGCGATTGTGACTAAATCTTCTGAGCTTAGTTGAACGATTTTACGATCATAAGTATTTTCTATTTGAAAATATGGTTTTTTTTCTGGAAAGCCATTCCAATTATTATCAGGTTTACTAGCCCTTGCAGCATTTAATGCACTCATAATTACATCATGAATTGAGTCATCACTTTCAATTGCATTCGTATAAGCAAAACCTATTGCTTTTCTTGCAACAACTCTTATCCCTAAACCTCGATCAAGAATTTTATTACTCTTTGTAATTTGTCCTCGTTCTATGCCTACATTTTTTGCATGCCCCTCATACAAATAGACTTCAACTTCAGATGCTCCTTTTTGAAGAGCCAAACTAACAGTATTATCGGCTAAAGTAAGCATCTTATCTTTTTCAAGAACTACCACCGACAATCACCTCTTTAATTTTAATATGTGGTCCACCATCACAAACAAACGCTGTTTGACCTTTTCCACATCTTCCCGGCCATAATTCAAAATCGTTTCCTACTGCATTAATTTTTAGAAGGGTTTCAAGAGTGTTGCCGCTTAATGAAACGTTTCGAACAGGGTCACCTATTTCACCATTTACTATTTCATAAGCTTCTTGTACTCCAACTTGGAATGTACCATCGATATTCGCTTGTCCTCCTCGAAAACTTTTCATATAATAGCCTGAATTGATATCTTCAATTAGCTCTTCATAAGAGTGGTCTCTTGGAGCTAAGTACGTGTTCCTCATTCGAATTATTGGTTCAACACGGAAACTCTCACTTCTAGAGTTTCCAGTTGGTTTCATATTGAATTTCTTGGCTGTTTCACGATTATGCATTAAACCTTTTACTATTCCATTTTTTACAAGAAGCGTTTTCTGACTTGGAACACCTTCGTCGTCATATTTAAATGAGCCAAAAGCATCCTTGATTGTTCCATCATCATATAATGTAACTACGTTCGATCCAATTCTTTTTCCGAGCCTATTTGACAAAACACCTCCAGATAAAGCCAAATCAGCCTCAGCGAGATGCCCAAAAGCTTCATGAACAAAAACACCGACAACATTAGGTCCTAAAACCACCGGGAATTTTCCTCCTTTAGCAGGTTTTGCCTCTAACTGAGTTATTGCACGTTTTGCTACTTTTTTCCCGATGATCTCGGGAGGGTATTCATCAAAAATCTCGTAACCTGCAGTGGAACCTATTTCTTCTCTACTAAACGAAAATACACCATTGCTAAACGCTGAAGAAGTTATTCTTGACCAAACATAAAGTTTGTTTTGTTCAATATTAGTTCCCTCGCTATTAACATAATAATTAGTTCCAAAAAGATCCAAATAATCAATTGTACAACTCTTAACTCTTTTATCGTAACTTAAACTTGACTTATTTATCGTTAGAGCAGTTTTTATTTTATTCTCCATCGATATGTTTTTTGGATTTTTTTTGGTTTCTACATTTATTTTGTCGTTAATTGGTTTAGTTTCAGCGAGTATTATTGGATTTTTCATTCTCTTGCTTATTGCTTTAGCCATCCTGCAGGCATCAGAAACAGCTGCTTTCAAATCTGAGAGATTAAATGATCCAACCGAAGAAAAACCCCATGCACCGTTGACTAGAACACGTAGAGCTACTCCATTTTCAATACCTTGTTTGGCTGCTTCAACTCGCCCTTCTTTAAGGGTGAGCAGGGTCTTCTTCAATTTTTGAGCTCGTGTTTCTGAATACTTAGCTGAAAAGTTTTCTACTGCCATTAAGTTAATTTTTTCGAGAAGATCTTTCAAGAGTAGTCTACCTTTAGTTTCAATATAGGATATGAGTACAAAACAAAAGAATAAAATGGTTTTGATGAGACTTTCTAAGATTAATAGTTAAAACTCTTTATTAAAAATCATTAATATTTGTTTGTTGAACCATACCTGAATGGAATTTTGTTTCTGCAGTATTTGGGTCCAAATCAAGCTGTCCATATGTTCCGTCAAATCCAGGAATTACTCTAAAGTCGCCTTTTCGAACTTTTAGAATAGCATTTGCAATTGGAGAATCGACAACCTTTTGCAAATCGGATTCAGGTGTATCAATCATTACAGAATACTCGTCATGAAAATTTTTAATTAATTCATTATAAATTTTCCAAACAACTTGAGTTGAAGGAGATCCAACATTAAGAACAGCAGTTATCACTTCAGAGAGAGGAAGCAATCGCAAAAATCCAGGCCTATTTTTGGGTCTATAGTTTATTGGTCGATCAGCTAGTTCATCGACTCTTTGATCAACACCCTTTGTGAGTTTTTTACGGCATACTGGACAGATACTATTAAACCGCTTTGCTTGTTTTGGAGATAGAGAAATGTGACAATTTCGATGACCCGTCCAGTGGTATTTTCCATAGCCTGGATCTGTTTCTATGGTAAAGTTCAATTGCTGTGATTCTTTATTTTTAATAGCATTAATCACTTCTCTATAACTAAGTCTTTTTAGATCGAAAACATTGGCTTCTCTTCCAATGCGCCAAGGCCAAAAGCTGTGACAATCGCTATTTGATAATAGAGTAAAGTTATCAAGACTGCTCAAACGCCAGTTCATTGGAGGGTCCGATGAAAGACCGGTTTCTATTGCATAAATGTGTTTAGTCATGTCTTGGTAGCAATCCTCAATTTTATCAAAACCACTAAAAGCCCCAAGAGCGCTAAACCAAGGAGTCCAAATATGGGCAGGAAAAATTAGATTCTCTTTTGAAATACCTATTATTTTTTCAACTAGCTCTGTAGCATTCATTTTTAATATTGGTCTACCATCTGATTCTAAATTGCCATAGGATTTTAATCCCTCATTTATTTGAGCTAAGATATCCAAAGTGGGAGCAAATATTAGATGATGAACCTTTTTTACTGAATTTTTGTAATCGAAAATTGTACAAACTTCAGTTGTCAACATAAATCGCACCGAGTTATCCGTATTTCCAGCAATTTTATAGAGACCTGTCCCAGGATCAGGTGTTAAAAAATCTGTTATCTGGTCAAACCATTTTGGGTGAGTAAAATCACCTGAGCCTACCAAGTGGAGGCCTTTTATTTTTGCAAAACGGGCAATTTCTTTCAGATCCATTCTTGGACTCGTTGCACGACTATATCGACTATGTATATGAAGATCTGCAATTATCCTCAAATTTTTTATCCCATCTTAAAGTAAAGATTATCAAGTTTAAATCTAATGATATATTTTTCTGAATTAAAAACTTGAATCTAAAAGATCCATATTTATTGATTCTATTTAATTGGTTTCTGATTTTTTTAATTCGTCTGGAGAGTCCAAGTACTTAGAAAAACGTTTTTCCCAATCTACTTTAAACATAATAATTATGACTATTATCATAAGTATTATGCCGATAATGGTACCAACAAGAAAAGAGCTTCCTTCTCCTTCTAATCCAAAGATTGTACTAATGATTTCTAAAGACCAACGTCCACTATAAGCAATTATTAGGTTTGAAAAGAATTTCCCAATAAATGCAGGGATAAAAGCTCGGATCAGACTATAACGCATTACTCCTAAGGGAATAAATAGCAAATCGTCAGGAAGAGGAGTCAATGCAAAAATAAAAATTGCTATGGGTCCAAATTTTTTAAATAATTTCATTAAGAAATCCATTTTCTTCCGATATTTACCACTAATTGCTTTTCTTCCACCAACTCCAATAAGATATCCTGAAAACTCGCCCAAGGATGCACCTGCACCCGCAGCAAGAGCTATCCATAATGGTTCGAAACCAGGAAGACCACCTAAAACAAAAATGGCAATTGTGTAAGGTATGGGTACAAAAAGTGACATGGAGCCAAGAAGACTTATAAAAAAAATTCCTAAATAGCCATATTGATCAACAAAAATTCTCATCCATTCATCAATGTCTTGTAATTGCAAGACAGTTCAAACCTTTCAATATGTATATGAGTTATACTTAAAGAGTTTATGATTTTGGAATATTAGATAAATAATCAGTCAATCAGTTTATTTAAAAAAACAAAAAAATCTAGAATTATGTCTTTACTTAACTGAAAAATACTTTAACAAATAAACTAAATATTCGAATTATTGGGATTTTTCTGGATTGACATTACTATTTTATATCCGGTTTGTATCTTAAGCATTTTTGCTGCATTGTTCCGATTAGCTGAAATCTCTAAAAAGCCGTGGCTTCCTTCTAAAATTAATAGTTCACCAAGTTTTGCATCTGAATAAGATTTACAAAATTTTAAAATTAATTTTAAAGCTGTTGATTCGACATGCAACAATTTCCCGCATGGATTTTGAGTGAAATCCTCGATACCAATATTGGTGATTATATTACCAAAACCGTCAATATGTAATACCTCACCAATTAAGGATTTTTTAGTTTTAGTAACTTCTACAAACATAGGCTTTACTAATTCACTTGTTTGTGGGCCAAAAGATTTTGGTATAACTCCTCTCAGCAAATGAGCTGCTGCAGGGGCAAAAATATCTCTTCCATGAAAAGTGCTAGAGACTTTTTTCAGCATTAAATCTGCGTTAGTCAACTCATAAATTCGTTTTATGCCTTGTTTCTCTGCTGCTAAAACCAAAAGTCCGTTATCGGGACCAATAAAAAAACTCTTGGTAGTTTCTATAAGTAAAGGCCGTCTGTTGGCTCCAACACCAGGATCAACAACAGCCACGTGAATTGTACCCCTAGGGAAATATTCTGAAGCGGAAGCTAAGATGAAAGCCCCCATACGTATATTGAATTTGGAAATATTATGAGAAATATCTACAATTTTTGCGCTGGAACATATTGTTAAAATTACTGCCTTCATTTCCGAAACGTATGGATCTTGGAGACCAAAATCTGTGGTTAATGTGATTATTTTTCTAACCTCCGTGAATCACCGGAATAAGAGTTATTTCATCCCTATTGGCTAGTTTGGTATCTAATCCGTTCAATACACTAATCTCTATCCCATTTACAAGAATCAAACAATTTAATCGATAGAAATCGTTTTGCTGAGCGATTAGAGATTCTTTGACATCAGGCTTTATTTTGATTAAAAGGTCTATCAAAGCCATTATTGAAATATCATTATTGCAGTCAAATGTTTTTTTGCTCTGTCCGAAGATATTACGTAATGCACCAATAAATGTAACAGTAAAAGCCATTGAAACTACATCCAACCTGCCTATGAGATCAATAAAGATTAAGTATTAAAAATTCTTCCGGATCTTTAAAAAAATATTATTGTGTTTTAACTATACATCCAGACTAAAAATATAATCTCTATTGTTTAAATAAAACCAGACTCATTTACTGATATCTGATTTTTCTTCAGTAAAAGTTTCCACAATATCTGTTGCTATAAGAACTAAGGTGTCAGCTTGATTCATTATTGCTTCACCATTAACTTCCTCTAGTTGACCCAGTTGTTGCACAACAGCTTCAAGTTCGATTAGAAAACGGAGAATTGAATCATTTGAAGGATTATTATTTTCTGCTTCTTCACGCAAAAGAATTTCTATGAATGCTGGCTCACCCAGACTATAATAAATAGCATTGCGGGCTTTTCTAATAGATTCTAAAACTAAACTAGAGGACATGTAAGGTACAGTTCTAGCTGCTTGCAATTCAGCTTTGGCTTCACGAAGGTATCTTAATGCCCAACCCCTTCTGTATTCATCCATCATAGTAAGTCTTCCTGAAAAAACCCTAAACTATTGATTCATCTTCTAAGTCTTTTTCTGAAGATTCAGAAAGAGCTGAAGCGACCGTTCGGGTGATGTATCCTGCAACCTTATTTCTAACCTTTGTTGTTGCTCCTTCCGTTAGTTCAGCTACCGTTTGTTTATTTTCATCGAAGTTGCCAGAAAATTTTTCTGGAAAACGATTCATTAATTCTCTAGCTAATTTCTTAATATGTTCTGTCTTTACTTTTCCCAAATGTGGAGATTCCTCCAATTTTTTTCGGCTGTTTACTCCATAGCTCGAAAGCCCAAAGGCAACTTCGTATAGAAGAAAAGACGTAATTTAAGTTTACGCTTAATTTAGTTATTTATTCTTTGCCGAATTTTTAAAACCACAATTTTTTTGTATAAATCTATAAATAGGAAAATACAAAAAAGATAAGTTTAGATTGAGGATAAATCTTTGCCAGCACCTAGAGTGAAAAAAGGAAAATGGTCAAAAGAAAGAGAGAGAACAAAATCTGGAAGATGGCGAAAGAAACGTTCTGATGCAAATCGACCTAGAAAAGTTAAGAAGA
>JAOZGY010000108.1 GCA_026015145.1 Candidatus Bathyarchaeota archaeon
GACTTTGGAACTAACACTTCCTAGATAGCTGATTTGTCCTTCTAATCCTCTGGTTCCCATAATGATAAGATCAAAATCTCCTTGTTTTGCTGTTTTCACAATTTCTTTGTAAGGAACACCTTTAGCAAACTTTGTGGAAACCTTCAACTCAGTCTTTTTTTGGTTAACATGCAAAAGGGCTTTTTTCATTACTCTTTTGAAATTGATCTCCAATTCTTTTTGGCAATCTCTGATCGCATTGGATTTTAGTACATAAAAAGAGTATGTTGGAAGAAAAACGGGTGGAATAACTGTCAATAATTGAATTTGAGATGATGTCTGCACTGCCAAGTCAACCGCATACTCTAACGCATGCTTGGATTTGTCAGATCCGTCAAAGGGAACCAGTATCTTTTTAATCAAGTCTCTCACTCCAACAAGTCTAGCTTTCATACAAAGATTTTTAGTATTTTTTGTCTGCAGGGAAATTTTCTTCACTAATGACTCTATTTATTATGAGAACTAGAATTGATTGTATGCCCTTTATTGTTCGATATTTATGGGCAATAAGCTCCTTCAAATTGTCCAAAGAATCAGGTTCTATTTTGAGAATTAAATTATATATGCCGAAGCAATTATGTGCTTTTTTCAGACTTACAAGAGCTTTAGCAGCTTTTATGACTTGGTTTTCTGAACCTTGAGCCACATTTATCAAAACATAAGCTTTTGGTGTTTCAGCCTTATTCAAGGAGGGTTGAAGGCATAGGTTAGTCATAACTAAATCCACTCCACCAAACTTAGATTTTTTTCACGGAGAGTAGTTCAAGGTTAACGCATCCTTGGGGAAAAGTTGTTTCTGTAACAATTTCCGTGCCATTGGTAATGCTATATTATAATTATATACCGCTTTCCCGTGTCTTCGTGCCTCTCGCAAGATCTCTTTTTCTAGCTTGTGTTTTAGATTACCTATTGTTAGTGCTCCTATTGCAAAGATTCCAGGCATCATTTCTTTCATATCGTCTTTTAGTTCGATTCCTTCGATTCCAAAAGGTGGAACAGCGTTTATATCAAGGAGTACTTTGATGTGTTTTGCTTCATCTAGAATTTCTTTATCAATTAGACGGATGCCTCTAATTCCTGCACATATAACTACATCAGCTTTCTTGAGAATTTCTATTTTTGAAGCAGGTGTAGGCGCATAAATTCCTTCTACTTGTACGCCGTGATCTTTGGCTAAGAGTTCTGCGATATTTTTCGCGTGTTCTTTTCCATCAATACGTTTTGGATTTAGGCTAGCAATCACTACTTTGCATCCTATCTTAGCGAGAAGAACAGCTGCTATTTTTCCCACAGATCCTGTGCCTAAGATGGCGCAGGTTTTATCTTTCAATTCTCCAAGTTTACTTGATAATAGTGCACTTTCAGCTTTCGCAACCATAGCCGCTGCTGTTGTATATGCACCCGCTGGGTCTATAATTATGTTTGTTTTAAATGGCGGAAACATTGAATTCTTTACTGCTTTAGAGACAGCTTCAGCTCTTTCAGCGTTTTTACCCCCTATCAAAAAGGCTGTATGTTTCATGCCTTTTGGTCCTCTAGAGAATAGTGCATCTTGAGTGAGTAGTTTGGCTTCTTCTGGTGTCACATTCTCGTAGGGTATTACAGCGTCATATCCAACATCGTATGCCATGCAAATGTCAAATGGACTCGCTTTTACGTCTGTGTCAAAATAGAAGAGTAGATAAGGCGCATTATCGGTAGCCTTTCTCATAACTGGTTTTACTTGGATCTGCATAGATTGTAAATAGTTTTCTAATTCGTGAGAGGATGGAACTTCTGCTGTTGCAGCTATGACTTTTTTAGAGAGCTTTCCAATCTCGACTTTTACATTTAGTGATTCTAATGACTGTTTTATTCCTGCACAATGCTGCGGGCTGCAAATATGTAAACAATTGATTTCTTCTTTTCCCTTAATTTCTTGAGCGTAATCAAGAATACCCATGACAATCCAGCTTTCTCTTACTGGAAACTTTGCTTCGCGTTCTTTTTCTTCTATCTCAAATTGTAGATTCTGTCCATAAGCAATAAGGTATTCTTTTTCCATTGACTCGTCTTTTTCTTTTCTCTTAGAAAGGGTATCTAAGGTTTTTACTATGTTATTTCTAAGCTCTATTTTTTCATCTAGGGCTGTCGCAAGGTAAGTTTTAGCGTTTCCGTCAATGTCAACAGCAAAGAAAGGAATGTTATTCTTTTGGAATAATTCTGCCAAAATATTATCCTCAAAAAAATCTTTTCGAGTTCGCATACCCAATTCTTCAGTAGCAAAATCCAAAGTTACTTTAGCAGTCACGTTCTCCAGAAATTTGAAAAAACCTATGGATGGCTTGAAAAGAGGTTGAAGGCTGTTTAAGGGAGCTGTTTGTTCAGTCATCCAAAATGGTTCATTATACTCCTTTTCCATGATTAGAACGTTTAATCTTTTATTTTCCAATGGTTTAACTTCAAGTACTTCCATGTTATTTTAACCTCTACCACAATCTTATTCGCCGAAAAATATATGCCTAGTCAAAATACAATAAATTCAAGTATATATTGTATATACAAAATTGGTTTTAATCTTGGTTTTACAACTTTTAGCATGAGATTTCCTCATCACTAAAATTTGTATTTATCAGCCATGCCAATAGCATCAACATCAAAACCAACATTCGAGACTAACATAAGAAGACCGGGAGACCATTTCTGAACATCCTCAAGTTCTTTATGAAGAGCTTTAACATCCCTTGCTAACTCTACAAGTTTAGTAACGTTAGTTCTCTAAATTTTGTAAGCTATACATTCAACCCAAAGATGAGTTTTAAACTTCCCAAAAAACTTCTCATAAACACCGTGGATATCTACTTCATAAGGTCTTTTTGAAATCTTTCCTCGGGCTAACTCTCTTTTTTTTACATTTATATTCATTGAAAAGATTTTTATTCTGATGAATGAAATTGCCCGAATAGATTTTCTGAAAGCAAAAAAATGATTATGTTTCCTTTGATTTATTTATCATATTGCGAAGAACATCTGCTATTTCCGAAACCTTGTTTTCTATCTTTAATATTCGGTTAGTAATCTCCCTGTTCTCAGCAGTTAAGTTTTCCACCTTTGATCTAAGCTCAAAATTCTGAGCTGCTAAACCATTCACTAAATCCTTTTGTTGAGAAGTCTTTTCCTCTAACTCTTTTCTAAGCTGAGTAAGATCTTGGGTTTCAGTGAAAACCAATAGAGCAGATTCACCTTTCAAATAAAACTTAGCAAGATCCTCCTGAGCATACCTCCTGTAGACCTCAGTTAAATAACCTTCATGACCCATTAAAGCTTCAACAATATCCACAGGAATAAGCGTAGCCAATTTAGTTCGGAAAAACTTTCGTAGAACATGAGGATGCACTTTATACCGATTAGTGTTATTGTCACGTTGGTCCTTCTTGCTTTTCTTTAACGCTTTTGTCCAGATACTATAGGCTGCTGAAATCATAAAAGGAAAAATTCGTTTATCTCCAGCTTTTTTTGCATACAGATGGCTTTTAGCTACTGCTGCCCTCAAATAGTCATCTCGGACATTAAGCCACTGCGTCAAAGCCTCAACTGCCTCTCTACTTATGAAAGCATAACGAGAATTACCTGTTTTTGTATATTCTCCTCTGATCTCGATGAATCCAGGTTTCTGATCTATTTTCACATCAGTAACTTGAAGCTGCAAAGCCTCACCAATACGCATACCACTACTAGCTAACAATTGATACAAAGCTAATCCTTGAATGGGCATATGAGTGAACATCTCTCGCAGTTCTTTGTTTCCTGGAACTCTATCCAAGGTTAAAGCCCTATTTCCCTTGATTTTTCTGCCAATCTTTCTCCAGAATTTCTGTGGCAACTCCACATCATTATCTAAAAGAAAAGTCTTCACAGAAGCAAGACGCAACCTAATTGTTTTAGGAGCTGAACCATTAAAAGTATCAATAAAATCCTGGATATCCTCTTCAAAGTCTCTTTGCTCAGAGAAGTACTTTTCAGCCTTTTCTTCTAAGTCCCCATTTTCCCCATACACACTGACAAAGAACTGTTTCAAACCAGATCTGTAATTTAGCCTTGTATTTTTGCTTTGAAAACTATCCAGAAACCTTTTGATTCTTCCAGCACTTGAAGCCATAGTTGTTTACCTTTCTTAACCTCTATACCCTCGTTTTTCGTTGCAGGGTAAATAAATAAAGAAAGGTTTTGTTATATTTATAGTTAACTATTTAATAGCATTTATTATAAATGGTAAGATAATTGACCATGCAATCCAAGCAGCGATAAGATCAATATAAAAAGTACTCCAATCAAGACCAAAAGAACCCAAATA
>JAOZGY010000123.1 GCA_026015145.1 Candidatus Bathyarchaeota archaeon
GTTATACATTCGATTAAACTAATATTTTTCTCTAAAAAATTTTATTTCTATTTTTTTATGTTAATTTCTTAATTTCTTGGTAATTAATTTTAAATACAAGATAGGAATACTTAACGCTGTAATAGATAGATTTCTCAAGGAAGGTTATTGCTAACTATTTCAAAGTTTCTATTTTATTACCAGATATATAATTAGTGGAGGAAAGGTATGTATGAATGGATTTTCAGGGATTGCCTTCAAAATGGAAGAAAGCATTAAAGCAAAACTTGTAGAGATAGGTGCAACTACAAAAACTAATGCGGTAACAATCCAAGATGCAAATCTGGATGCACAAGAACAGAACTGGCTTGATTATATTGCCGGTGGCTTGTTTGCGAGAGTTAAGAAAACAGAAGATAAGCGATATTATGCTTCGAGATGAACAATAATTAATTAATGTCTTCAATAAAATTGATGCTTGATTAATTATAAAAAAGATTTTTCTTTAAAAATTTAATTAATTAATATTGTCAGTCAAGAATCATTCGAGTTTTCAATTGTTGTTAATGTACCCTTCTTTCCAAGAGCTAATTGTCTTTCTCCTCTAAATGCAGACGCTTGCGCATTCTCAATTTGAACAATATCTCCCTTAGAAACATTATCTATTTGTTCATTCCAAAGACAGAGCTTAATTGTTCCTGTTTCGTCCCCAATTAAAACTTTAACAATATTTGCGTTATTTCCATATCTTGTAACAACTCGTTTAGGTTCAGCAATTTCCAAAATCTTTGCTTTCAAATTCACTTTGGTCATTCCTGGTCGTAAATCCTTAATGTTGTTAGAAGGAGTCGTTCTATTTTTCTTTGCTAAATATTTTCTGATGGTAGTTGTTTCCATGAAATTCATTAGCTGATTGCTTCTATCCAAAAGAAAATTATTATTAACTGGAAATTGAGCAATAACTTCTGAATTCTTTTTTATAAGGAAAATTGATTTATCCTTTAGTTTAGCTCTTAGTTGGATTGTTAAATTTTCAACCTTCACCGTTTTATTGTCTTCGGCTATGCGAAGACCATTTAGAAACTCTTCAGGAGGTACCTCGTATTTTATCGCTAGAAACGCTAGATATTCTCCAATCGATCTTTTTTGCCTCAATAATCTCACTTTTTGTTATTTTAATTTTATATCTTAAGGTAACCATGGTTTCTTAACCATTCTACCTGGTTCTTTCTATAGCGCCAAAAAATGTCTCCACGGGTATCAGACTGAAAATCCCAAGGAGAAACCAAAACAACATCTCCTTCTCGTACCCAAACTCTTCTCTTCAGCTTGCCTCTTATTCTGCATAGCCTTTCTTTACCATCTTGGCACTTCACTAAAATCCTTTCAGATCCTAGCATTTTAATAGCAATACCTAGAACATCATAATCAGATGGTAATATCATCCTTTGGAGATTTCCTTCAGATTTCACCTTTCTTTTACCCATTTCACTTACCTTATTTTGTTCAAGTAGGCTTTTTTGATTAGAATGTTTTTGAGGGAAAAGAAAAATCCTTTTAATTGTAAATGATCTACTCTTCCTTTGTCGAATTCTAATTAATCTATGAAGGATGTAGCCCAATATATTAGTGTAGCTACGAAAAAATCATGTTTAGTTATAATATTGTATTTTTTAGGTTGGCTCATTTTGAAACAAGTATGAATCTGTGCGATTCTACTTGAAAATACTGGCTATTTCTTTTTCTCTTCTTCCTCTAAAGTCATTTCCTCTTCTAGCCCATGCATTTTTTGTATTAAAACTAAAATTTAGTTTGGATGTTTTTTGTTTATTTTGAACTCTTTTTGAGAAACATGTATTACAATAAACTGGTTTTTCTGCTTTAGGCTTAAAAGGAACTGTCGCGTTTTTGCCGCATTCGTTGCATTTGATATCAAATCCTCGTTTTTGTGACAGGTAAAATCACCTCTATTTGCTTCATTAAATTGAAAATAGAAATTCTCAATTGTCTGTTGCATGAAGGTAAATCATCTGATTTAAAGCTTTAGATAAATAATTGTTGTTTTTAATGCTACAAAGTCTAATTGGATTTAAGTTTATGTTTTTTCTTTTTTTAAAATCGAAACTTTGGATATCCAACTACACTCATGTATACCACGCTCTCATCTATTCCGTTTATCTCAATTATTTTGTTGATTTCATCATCAAAAAAGGCTCCAATCTGACAAGACCCTAATCCTATACTAGTTGCACTTATGGCAAGGTTCTGAGCAATATGTCCAGCATCCAAATAGACATACCTATAGGCTCTCTGTCCATATTTCCATTTAGATCTTAAGAAAATCCCTGTCCAAATTAATACAATTGGCGCAGTACCACACATTTCTTGCTCTAAAGCTCCTTGAATCAGATTTTGACCAAAATCTCCAATTTTCAACTTTTCTAAAAGATGAGACTCTATATTGTAATGATATACTCCGCTTTCCAATTCTTCTACTCTATTAGCAATAACATACGTTTCAATTGGATATAATGCGCCAGCAGACGGGGTTGTGCGAAATTCATAATGTTTTGATTTTCTTTGAATGCCTGTTGATGCCCATAAAAGAAATGATAAATAAATAAGAGGTACCTCTTTAGTAGAAAAAGATCTAACACTCTTTCGATTTTTTAGAATTTCAAAGATATCAAGGGTTTTTTCGGGAAATTTTTGTGGTAGTTGAATTTTTTGGGATTTTGGATATTTTTTATAAGTATCAGGTTTATTAGCCCAATCTAGATACTTGGAAAGATGCATATTTCGAAAATATTTTGTTTCTTTTTGGAAATCATCCCCAACTGGTTTAGTCAATTTTCTCACCCTGATAAATTCAATTAAACTGTTGATCTCTATTTATTACCATATTTCTTAAAAGTTTCAGCAACTAATAATCATCTTGAATTTATCAGAATATAGGAGGTGTGTGTATAGTGTCTGAAACTAACATAAAAATTCCTGAAAGACTTCAACAAGTAGGTCAGACAGTTCAAGATTATAAAGATGCAGTGGTTGCTCATTTTAAAGATATGCAAGTAGATGTAAAAGATTGGAGTTTTAATGTTGGAAAGACTGAAGAAGAATACACAGTTGAAGTTAAGGTTAAATTGACGATAAAACCGAAAATTGACCAATAATTAAATTTATTACAAACTGTTTATTTCTAGGCTTTCTATCTTTTTCATTATTTCAATTTTGTAATTTTTCCTTAAAAACTTCTTATGTTTTCTTCGCAAATACCTTTTTTCCATTTGCAGATTCCATTAACTATTTCACTAAGGTAGTATTCGAATTCTTCATTTGTAATATTGCTAGCACATTCTACGCGATAGACGATTTCATCTTTTTCTCGACTTGCAGTAATTGCGACTAGAACATTATTGTCATTCATATCTTCCACCTTGGAGGATAGTTTGTACTTTTTTAGATTTAAGCTATTCTACCAGAAATTAATAATCATAAATTGAGTCTTGGTTCTTAGTGTTTAGGCTTTATTTCACCAAAACAGATAAAAACTCGCTTTATATCCTTGAAAGCACTAAAAAGGGGATTTCTAATGCCGTCTGAAATATTTGATGTTGAAAAATTTATAGATATGAGTGCAAATGCAAAGTACTGTCAGGTAAAAAAAAATAAGGAAATTGTAAAACTAAAACTAAGAACTCCTTCCAGATTATACACACTGAAAGTGGAACCGGTAAATTCTGATGAGATAATTAAAAAACTAAAGTGTGAAATACAAGAACTATAATTTTAAATTTTAAAAAATCTCAATTCATTTAGTTGTTTCTTCTATATTATTGAGTTTTGGTAATCTTTTTTAACCAGATCTTTGAGAATTGAAACTATACTTTTAACCTGGTGAGAAATGATAACAACATAATTGCTCAATTGGGCTTTTAGAAAGGACCTAATCTGTTAAGAAAAAGCCTAAATTATATTATTAATAGCAGAAAAAAAAGTAGATTATGGTTTGTTGTTTAAGTGACGGTTTGGTTAATCTGATATTTGATTCTGTTATTCCTTCATCTGGAAGAATCCTATTGTTGCGAGTATTAATCCAATCCAAATTAATATTAATCCTACAACAGCTATCGTGAGAACTGCGCCTACAAGCATTAGTATTCCTGCAGTACCAAACAAGCCAATTCCAGACTTTGAAGATAATTGATTCATTGATTTTCTAAAGAAATACATTGAAATAATCGCGAAAACAAAAAGAATTATTAAGCCCACCACAGCTGTGCCTAAGAAAGCAAATATTGCATCTAAGTCACTAATATCCGTAAAAAGAGCTCCCAAGTCAGTTCCTAGTGTAGCCCAGTCGCTTATATCTGCCAAATCGATGCCAAGAGATGCTAAAGCAGAAACAGCTAAAATCACCACAGCTCCTAAAGCAACTACACCTCCAACTATTGCACTGATTATTGAGTATAACGCGTTATTGAATATCCCCTGTTCGTTGTAGAAATTAGAAAGGCCTTTCATTCCAATTAGTAGAAGAATTAAGCCAATCAGACCTAAAATGCCTGCATATGGAACTACTGCACCTAAGAAACCAATAACCATAAGTAAGGCTCCGATAGCACTCAGATTTTTGCTTGATTCAAATGTCATTTTTTCATTACCTTATTGAGCCATTATCTTCCAATTTAAATAAAAGCTTTTGTATCCAAGTTAAAATCATTTTTTAGTTTCTATATTTTGCTTGTTTTTATTCTTAGTTCTCTTTATAATTGTTAAGAAATTATTCTGCTTGTGTTATTGTGAATTTATTGGTGCGGTCGCCGGGATTTGAACCCGGGTCACCAGGTTGGCAACCTGGAGTGCTAACCAAACTATACTACAACCGCTTCATCGATGAATCACATATTCTTCACGATTTTCTCTTAAAAAGCATTATGTTTTTCTATTAATTCTGTCAAATTCTTTTCTAGGAATTGACACTCTTTTATTTGAAATAAATGGCTTTTGCATTTGCAATCTGAGGAGCCAAATTTTAGGACTATTTTTCCTTTTTTACTAATTAATCTAGCGAGATTGCACTCTTCAGTTTTAATACCTTCTTTGAAGAATATTTTCCAAATTTTTGTTTTTTTATTGTCTAGAAAATAATCAATATGCCAAAATAGTTTTTTCTTTTTGTGGAGATGCCGTTTAATACGATAGCGAAAATTAGATTGTGCTGAACCTATATAAGCGTACATCCCTTTATGGAAGGTTAAATATCCCAACGATCCTACCTTTATAGAAGTTGTATTTTTTACTTGGATGATAAGAACATAAATCGCCTTCAACTGAATAGCTCTCTGAATAATTTAATTAATACTCTTTTTATTTCGTTCCGATTCAAGCAATTTGAGCATTTTATCTATGCGATCAGTAGGGGGTTTGCAACTTTTATCGCTACAAATAAAAGCTGTAGCTTTATCATTAAGCATTTTATACTTTTTCTTGTTTTCGTTAGGAAGTTTTAATTCGACAATAGTATTTGGCAGATAATTGGTATTTAATGCTTTGACCATTTTCTTTAAATTGTTATCCTTGGGATTACCAACCAATGTGACTCTAAATGATGGGCCAATCTTAAAATCTAGTCCACTAAGCAGAAAGGTATGCGCTAATGGTGCTGTACGAATCTCTTGAGAAAAAATTTTTAGCATCTGCTTGGCTAATATTTCATAATTTTGATCTTCAGTTAATCTTGCTAAACGTAGTAAAGTCAGTAATGCAACTGAATTACCTGAAGGAATTGCGCCGTCATAGAGTTTTTTTATTCTGGGTAGAGCTTTTTCTATATCTTTTGAGGTAAAATAGAATCCACCCTTATTCTTATCCCAAAATTCTTTCTTACTTATTGCGATTAATTCCTCTATCCTAGTCAAATACTTACTTTCAAAACAAGCTTCATAAATTTCAAGAAATCCCCATGCTAAAAACACATAATCATCCAAAAAACCCTTCACAGCTACTTCTTCCCCTGAAAACCTATGATATAACAAACCATCCTTTCTCTTCAATTTGCTCCAGATGAAATCTCCAGCTTTAATGGCTGCTTTCAAGTATTCTGGCTCATTAAAGATTCTACCTGCTTTTGAAAAAGCAGCAATCATTAATCCATTCCAATCAACCAAAATCTTAGTATCTTTGAATGGATGAATTCTATCTTTTCTTTCTTTGAAAAGTAGCTTCTGAATTCTTCCAAGACCTATAATTAATTCATTTAGACTAATTTTAAATTCACTAGCCACTTCAGACAAGGGTTTTTGTATATGCAAAATATTCCTACCGTTTTCTTTTTGAATGGCTTCAGGATAGTTTCCTTTTGATTCTACATTGAATAACGATAAAGCTATTTTCTGCAATTTGATTGGAAGTCCTTTTCTAATTTCATCTTTATCCCATAAGTAGAATTTACCTTCTACGCCTTCACTGTCTGCATCTTCTGCAGTATAGAATCCACCTTCAGGGGAAGTTAGCTCCCTAAGTACGTATTCCAAGACCTCCTTAGTTGTTATTTCAAATTTTCTTTCATTAGTAGCTTGAAAGGCTTCTGCGTATACCAGAGCCAATAACGCTTGATCATAGAGCATCTTCTCAAAATGTGGAACCAACCAATGACTATCAGTAGAATATCGATGGAAACCAAAACCTACTTGATCAAAAATTCCACCCAATCTCATTGCTTGGAGTGTCTTTTTTGTGATCATTAAAGCATTTTTGTTTTTTGTTCGTTTCCAGTACCTAAGTAGGAAAAGTAGATTATGAGGAGTAGGAAATTTTGGAGCTTGTCCAAATCCACCATTTTCTCTATCGAAATTCAAAAAAAGTTTTTCATAAGCATCATCTAAAATATCACTTCCAAGATCAATTTCTGATTCATTTAGGTTAAGACTCTCAACTCTAAGTTTTAACTCCTCTCCTAATCTTTCTAATTCAGATTTGCGTGATTGCCAGATTTTTCCTATTTGTGGAATAAGATCAATCATCCCAATAATTCCAAATCTATTTTTTTTAGGGATGTAACTGCTAATAAAGAACGGATTTTTGTTTGGAGTCATAATAACATTTAAAGGCCAGCCGCAATTCCGTCCCATAATTTGGCATATCTTCATGTATGCATTATCCAGATCAGGTCTTTCTTCTCTATCAACTTTGATGCAAATGAAAGTTTTATTCATTAGTTTAGCAACTTCTTCATCATCAAAGCTTTCTTTCTCCATAACATGACACCAATGACAAGAAGAATACCCTATGGAAACAAAAACTGGTTTGTCTTCTTCTTTAGCAACTCTAAAGGCTTCTTTGTCCCAAGGGTACCAATCTACTGGATTAAATGCATGTTGAAGTAAGTAAGGACTCTTTTCGTGAATCAATCTGTTTGATTTCCTTTTTTGTGTAACTTTATCTTGCATAGCTTTTTCTTCCGAAACTATTGGAAAAAAACCTTTTATTAAATATCACCTTATAAAAAATTTTTAATTCTTAAAAAAAATAATATGATCCACAAAAATCTATTTGAGATAACATAATTCTGGATTACTTAATGATTCAACATAGAGATCCTAAAAATCAAAGATATGAAAATTTTTTTTCTTATTTTTATTAATGTCGCTATTTTTATTAAGTTCATTCTTTGAATTAAGAAACATGCAAGCAAAAATCGGCATTATCGGTGGAACTGGTCTTTATGATCCTGATTTATTGAAAAACGTAAAAGAATTAACTATTGATACACCTTATGGTCCGACTTCTGACTCAATAATAATCGGTGAGTTAGCAGGAAAACAGGTGGCTTTTTTACCAAGGCATGGAAAAAAGCACACCATAAGACCCACGGATGTTAATTCACGAGCAAACATTTTTGCTTTAAAAAAGCTTGGTGTTCTGCAAATTTTAGCTCCTTCAGCAGTAGGCTCATTAAAAGAAGAATATAAACCTGGAGATATTGTGTTTGTTGACCAATTTATTGATAGAACCACTAAACGTGAACAATCCTTTTACACCAAAGAAAAGGTTTGTCATATTTCAGTAGCTGAACCGATGTGTGTCAATCTTAGAAAAAATTTGATTGCTATAGCTAATAATCTGGATTTTAAATTTCATGAAAAAGGAACTTATGTTTGTATTGAGGGCCCTCGTTTCTCAACCAAAGCTGAATCCAAGATGTTTAGGGATTGGAATGCAGATGTGATAGGAATGACCCTTGTTCCTGAGTGTGTTCTAGCACGAGAAGCTGAATTATGCTATGCTTCAATATCTACAATTACAGATTATGATGTTTGGAAGGATCACCCTGTTAGTGCTGGTGAAGTTGCTGAAACAATGAAAGCTAATGTTGAAGAAGTAAAACAGATAATATTAAAAGCGATAAAGTATTTACCTGAAGAATCTGGCTGTGAATGTAGGAAAGCATTAAAAAACGCGTTTTTATGAGGCAAAATGTTGAATCTGCAAAATAATTGTAAATCAGATCTTAAATCAAAGATACGAAGAATACCTGAGTTTAAAGGCGTAGTTTTTTGGGACATTACTCCTTTGTTAAAGGACAAACAATGCTTTAAGGAATGTATACGTCTTTTAGCTGATCATTATAGGGGAAAATCAATTGATTTTATAGTTTCAAATGAGGCAAGAGGCTTTATCGTGGGAGCTACTTTAGCATACGAGTTGGGAGTAGGTTTTATCCCCATAAGAAAGAAAGGAAAATTGCCGTATACTTGCATAGATCTCACTTACAAAAAGGAATATGAATGCGATACAATTGAAATTCATGAGGATGCAATTGAGAAAAAACAGAAAGTATTACTAATTGATGATTTATTGGCAACTGGTGGAACCATAAGAGCAAATATTGAGTTAGTTGAGAAACTTGGAGGAGAAGTTGTTGGAATAGGATTCCTTATAGAACTAGACTATCTTGAAGGGAGAAAAAATATCGGTAAAAACTATGATATCTACTCCCTTATTCATTATGAAAATACCGATCCTTAACCAAAAAATCTGTAAATGGGCTTTAATTCAAAATAAATTATATTGTTTCTTCATTTAGCCCTTTCATATTAACTGATTTCTGCAAAAAACGTAATAATTCATAGCATATTTTTAAGCCCTTTAATATAAAATATTAGATTTCTTAAAGAAAAAAACGTCAGGTTAGGGTTATTTAACATGCTAAAGTTTTTCTCCTCAAAAGTATACTTAGTGTTATTATCGGTGTAACAGTGGATGAATGCGAAAGAAGCTAAAGCTATGGAAGAGACTTTGAAAGACTTAAAAGAAAGGTACATAGATTTTGGCAAAACAATGAAAGATACTAAAAATGCTGTTACATCAACAAAAAAGCTTTGGCGAAAGGGAAATAAATCAAGATTGATAAAACTTGGATTAACTCTAGTTTGTTTTCCAGAACCCACGCCAGTAAGTGAGAGCATAGGTGCATGTTTTATTGCTGCTGGTTTGGTCCAGAAAGGAATTAAGAGTAGAGCAATTTATATTGAAGATATAAAAAAAACCTTCAAGACTGCTTTAAGGGATGTATTAGAATCCCAAAATTCTGTCCGAGTGTAATACCAGAAAAAATCAAAATAAAATCTACTTATTCTTTTTAATCAGACTTTGTTACATAACTTTTCCCAAACTTGCTTTTGCCTATTGAATGTAAGTGAAAGAAATCTAGATACTGTTGATTTTTCCAACATAGTTATATAACAAGAAAATAGACAGATTCTTTAGGATTCTGAAATGGAGTTAAATGGTTTGACTGACCTATACCACGATCAATTTATTCAACGTTTAATTATGAATTTGTTGGATGTTCATCTTTTGCGTATAGTTAAGAATCAGCCTCTATGGGGATACAAAATAAAAAAAAATATTGAAAATGTTTTCAACATAAGAATCAGACATAGTGTTCTTTATCCGACTCTAAATGATCTAGAGAAAAAAGGCTTTCTTAATAGTCAAAAACAAACTAAAAGTGGTAGAGTCAGAAAGGTATATACAATAACAGCAAAGGGCAAGAAATACATTGAAAGCTACTATGCTGTTTTAGATGATCAAATTAATTGTAAAGATCTAACCTGATTTGTCTGCTTCAATTTTCTTTCAATAGAAGATTTTGATAATTCTAATTCAACAAATAATTGCATTAATTAGTTAACTCTTTTATTTGGCAGTAAAAAATATTCGATTTTTCTTCTATTCCAAAATAATACGTGTATCTACTACTTTCAGTCCTCTTTCATAGACAATAACAGGATTTAGATCAAGTTCTTTAATTTCTGGGTTTTCCATAATTAGTCCTGAAGTATTTACCAACAACATTGTTAAGGCATCTATATCTGCTGGAGGTGTGTTTCTATAACCTTTCAATAATGGATATGCTTTAATCTCGTTAATCATTTCAGATGCGTCCTCTTTTAGTATTGGAGCAACTCTGAAAGTTACATCTTTAAGAATTTCTACGAATATTCCGCCAAGACCAAACATTAATGTTTGTCCAAACTGAGGATCTTTTACTGCTCCAATTATTACTTCTATAGATGAAGGTGCCATCTCCTGAACTAAAACACCTAATATTCTTGCCTTTTCGTTATAGCGTTTTACATTATCCATGATTTCATTAAAAGCATTTTTAACATTGTTTACGTTCTTTAAATTTAGCATTACCCCTCCAGAATCAGATTTATGAATTATATCTGGTGAAACGATTTTTAGAACCACAGGAAATCCAATTTGTTGAGCGGCTTCAATGCTTTCTTTGACCGTCTTAGCCAGTTTAAATTTCGTTACAGGAATATTGTATTCTGCACATATAGTCTTGGCTTCATTTTCTAATAGTGCTTTTCGTGATTCTGCATATGCTTGGCATATGATCTCTGAAGTTTTATTCAAGGCTACAACTTCCGTGTCGATTATATGACATAATAATATGTTTAAAATCGTTTTGCATATCATATTAATTGTTTAATCGGCATTTTATTCTAGTTCTCGAAGAGCTTTTAGCCGTTTAACAATATTAGGATGAGTTGAAAATTTCTCAGCTAATCTTTCTGCAAAAGTAGGTTCCCTTGACAATATTTCTTGTACTAATCTCTGCTCATCTTGGATTTTATTAAGCTTTGATAATTCAATAGAGTCAACATTTGCACGGTCAGGATCTGAAATAAATAGTGCTTTAAAAGAATTGTTGTTATTCTTCCTTCCTCTATTTCCACGAATTTGACTACTAGTTTGCACTATTCTTGCTAATCCCATTGAAAGCTTCTTTGCACCCCCATCAACAATAGAAACGCTGTGCCTATCTGCATAATATTCTCGTAATCGACTCAAATACAAAATAAACAAATTCAATATCCAAGAAAAAACCATGAAACCAATCCCGATTAGAGCATTGTTTCCCCCCTCATCCCTTCGATCTCGATACATTGATGAGAACATTAAAGAAAAACCAATGTAATAGAACAGTGCAGGCAAAAAAGAGACTACCATCATAACTTGTACATCTCTGTGTTTTAAATGACCAAGTTCATGTCCAATTACAGATTCAACTTCTTCCTCTTTTAATGAATTTAAGAGCCCTTGAGTTACCGCAACATGATTTCCAGTTAAAGGTGATCCATATGCAAAAGCATTTGGCAGGTTTATTTTCGATATCATCAACTTTGGTTTGGATATTTTGCTCTTTTCACTGAGATTTTCCACAATTTGATGTAGTTTTTCATTATCCGATCTTTTAACTTCCTTTGCCCTGTATAATGTTCCTATGATGTAAGGTGAAATAAGCCATTGAATAATATTAAAACCCACAACAAGAATTCCCAAAGTTAATAGATCGAATACGCCGGCAAGACTCATCACTAAAGTGAAAACTAAAGTCGATAATCCAAAAATTATAGCTAATGTGCCAAGCATAGAGACCCTAAGTTTCCAGATATTCATAACTTTGTCATTTTTTCACTAATTTTGGCTTCTTATATCTTTTGTGTGGCGCAATTAAATTGTTAATTATTATTACCTCTCTTTCAAAAATAACAAATTGATTTCGAGCGGCTTAAATATGAACCAATACATTTATTCAATATCCCTGATTGGAGAACTATAGCGCTTGATTGAAAGGAAAAATTGGCAAAACATTTACATATTAATAAAATTAGCAGAATTGGGATCTCATAAGAGAACAACCAAGATCTCAACTGAATATTTAGCTGAAAAACTTAATTTTTCCCAGCAAACGGCATCAAGACACTTAATACTACTCGAACAAAAAAAATGGATTCAAAGACAAATCACCCCTCAAGGCAGTCTTGTAAAAATCACAATAAAAGGATTAAAACAACTAACAATGTTACAATCTAGTTTACAAAGAATAATTGAGGTTGCTCAACCAACTACACTTACACTTGAAGGAACTGTTTTTACAGGATTAGGAGAAGGAGCTTATTATATTTCAAAAGATTTTTACAGAAAACAGTTCATTAAAGAACTTGGTTTTGATCCATATCCTGGAACACTAAATCTTAAACTCTCAACAGACTATGACCTTGAGACGAGAAAAGATTTAGAGGCTTATCCAGCCATTGAGATTAAAGGATTTACAAGCGAAGGAAGAACTTTTGGCTTAGTTAAATGCTACTGCGTTAGAATTAATAATAGAATTAATGGAGCATTAGTTTTCGCAAATAGAAGTCATTACGATCTGTCAGTTTTAGAAATCGTCGCTCCAGTTTGTTTAAGAAAACAACTTAATCTAATTGAAGGACAAAAAGTCAAGGTAAAAGTTATTATTACAGTGAAAAAGTAAACCACTAATACGAATAGGATATTAAATATTTCGTGTTTTTTGAACGTCTGACAGCCAAAACATAGCCTGCAATTAATCCTGTGAACAATCCACCGATATGTGCAAAGTTATTAACATTAGGTCCAGAACTCAGGAATAGCAAGAAAAAGCCATAAAGTAATGCTCCTGCAATTGATTGACTAACTGTCCGTCTAGCATAAATAGTTGCAGCACCAAATATAGCAAAAACTGCTCCTGATGCTCCCACTGAAGGAAGGTTAAGTGGTAATAATATTAACGACAAGAGGTTTCCTGTCAATCCTCCAAGAAAGAAGATAAAAAAATATTCAGGCAATGAGAAAAACTCTTCCGCTCTTAAACCAAAGATTAATAAAAAAAGCATATTTCCAAAAAGATGAGTAATGTTTCCATGAACAAAGATAGATGTTATGACTTGATAGTATAATCCACCATAAATCACTAATCCATTTACTTGACCAAATCTATATATTATCTCGGGATTTGTATTGAGAAAGTTCCCTCCAATCAAAGAAGTATAAATATAAAATGCGACATTTATTCCCACAAGAACAAACGTTGGCATGTATTTCTCGCTGTTATTAATTATTTTCATCTTGAAAATTCTTCAATTATTTTTTGTAAAATCTTTGACGAACTGTCCAAAGCATCTTCTCCGAATTTCCTGATTTTGATCACTTTTATGTTTACATTGTTATTTTCAACATAGTCTTGTACGCTTTTTTTCATAACTTTTTGATCATGTCCAAGGACTATCAATTCAGGTTTAATTTTTTTAATAACTTCTTCTATATCGAGTGTTTCATAACCAAGAATAGCTTCATCAACTACCTTTAACGAGTTTATTAATGCACATCTTTGATTTTCAGGTATAATGGGTTTTCTTCCCTTAATTTTTTCTAT
Organism: Candidatus Bathyarchaeota archaeon; assembly: GCA_026015145.1. Lineage (GTDB taxonomy): Archaea > Thermoproteota > Bathyarchaeia > Bathyarchaeales > Bathycorpusculaceae > AD8-1. The sequence continues at coordinate 13,742 of JAOZGY010000123.1, forward strand.
AGTACGATCTCTAGCAACAATCACAATAAGCTTTGAATATTTGCCTCCTGCTTTTTTAGCTGCTTCTAAGAACTTAACATGTCCCAGATGGAGCAAATCAAATACGCCAGAAGCTAATACTATTTTTTGTTTTCTTCCCTTTTTGTCCAATCGAAATTCACAACACCAATCAATCTCAAGGCATCTAATAATCCTTCACAGTAAGCGATCGAAGTCAAACTTGTATCTAACTTTTTTTGATCTCTATAATATTTTGCGTCTTTCAAGTAATCTTCTACGTATTTTATGATATTATCAATATCTTCATTGCTTATGTTTACTTCATCCTTTCTCTGAATTTCTTTTAATACTTTCTCTGTTGAGTTTATGTACTTGGATATGAGGTTTTCTAGCTTCATTATTCGTACTCCTTTAGCTTTCGAGGAGCTTTAGCAAAAGCAATTAGAGCCTCAACCTCCATGAAATGAAGTTTTCCTGGAAAAATTAAGCTTTGTGGAGGACCTCCAAAATCAAAATCCAATAATTTTATCATATAATCCGCTTTTAGAATTTGGGAAGAACTTCCAATCCTTGCCAATCCCACAGCAATAGTATCTGGTGTGGTTATTTGTTGTCTTCTTTTTTGTTCAATATCCAAAAGCAGTGTCAAGGCCTTATTGATGCTTAAGAATTGTTCTTTTTTTATGTTTATATCAAGTAAGCATAGTGTATGCAATCCGAATTTTTTATTTTGGATAATTACATTGTAGGGTGTTTCTGAGAAATTGCCGGGAAGAGGAATGGTTACAGTTTTTCCAAACTTGTAATTATGTAAACCTGAAAAACCCATTATTGCTGAAATTATAGATGTTCCATGGACAATACGGGTCTTTAATTTGCGTTTTTCTGCTTCTAGTCTCAGAGCTATATGAGTTGTGGCAATTAGAGGATCCCCAGGAACTAGAAATACGGTTTTCCCTTTTTCTGCAGCTTTTAGTACGATTTCCCCGTTTCCCTCTTCTAGTTCATGTCTTGATAGTACGTACGGTTGTTTTCTTGACATGTGTTTAAAGTTATCAAGCGAAAAATTAGGCATCAGATTTGTGTATAGTTCAATAAAAACATTTTCTGCACTTTTAATTTCTTCTAATCCTTGTATACTAATCCCCTTTTCGTCATTAAGACCTAAACCCACAAACACAATTTCTCTCATTAGAATTATCCTTCTAAGCCACTATACTCAAGCTCTAAACTCCGTAGTTAACCTTCTCCAGTAATTCTCGTATTATCCTTTCTTAACTATTTTATTTATTGTTTTTATTCTGTATAGTCAATAAACCCGTGTTAAGTACTTGACTATATTACAACAAGGAAAAGTAAATCAATTATATACAACTCTTCCAAAACCTAAACCTATCAAAAAAAGAAACAAACAACAAAAAAAACAAAGAAGGTAAAATAGAGAAGTGATTCCCAAACCTACAATTCTCTAAAGATGATTTATTGGCTCTGTTCGAAGTCTTTTAAAATATAACTAAAGTTTATTATTTTTGAAAAATTCCCATGCAATATTGAAACGCCAAGGATCACCCTTCTCAGTTAGTTGAATATTTCCATTTAGAGTTTCTATGAGACCTTTGTTAGTTAATCTTTCTAGTGCTTTAGGAAACATTTCTTCGGGAAATCTGCCATATTCTTTTCTGAACCATTCACGATTTACCGGAATACGAATATAAATAAGCATCATCGCTTTTCTCATTTCCTCTTCTTTTGAAAGACTTGTAAGCCTTGCAATTGGAAAAGTTTCATCTTTTACAGCATTAATATACATTTGAAGGTCTTCTACGTCTGAATATAGGAATCGATTCAGATGACCCATAAAAAAACCTGCTCCCGTACCAACAACTTCAGAGGATGGTTCCTTAAAATCTTCTTCAATTCTTGAGAATCTATTATGACATGTGGGTTTATACCCGTTTTCTTTAAAAATCCTGTAGGCTTCAAGATACATTTTCATTTCTATATCCTCATCACCTGTTGGTGGTAGTTCACCATATGAGATTCTTTTTGCCAATGTTGTTTCGGGGTATAAATCCAAAGGATAACAATCAACACTTTCTACTTCTAGTTCAATTGCCTGATTTATATCCTCTATCCATTGATCTAATGTTTGCCCAGGTAAATTATATAACAAGTCGATGCTTGTCCTAAGCCCATTCTTTCTCGAAAGTTGAAGTTTCTCTTTTGCATCTTTGCTATTATCGCGTATCATTAAATTTTTCCGAAGTAAATCATTAAAGGTTTGAATTCCAATATCCAATTGTCTTACGTTATTTGATGAAAGCACGTTTATTTTTTCTAAAGATAAATTTGTGGTGCAGGCAGTAAATTTTGTAGTATGATCTGAGTTTAGGTTAAAAGTTGTCCTGCAAAAATCCAATAAATCAGCAATTTGATCATTTGATATTACTGAAGGACTTCCTCCACCAATATATAATTCATTAAAGACGCTTGAGCTTACATATTTGGTTTTTGCGTAAGAGTCTAATGCCTTTTTTAGAGCAGAAATATATGGCGTTACACTGTGTTTTTCACAATTTACAGTGAAATAACAAAAAGAACATTTCCCTTCGCAGAAAGGAAGCCAAGGTTGTAATTCTTTAATTTTATTATCATTGTTTTCTGTTTTTAATAGCTCATGAAAGGCTATTAATTTCTCAGGAGTAGGTGGTGATCTATCTCTATATGTCATTGGAGGCCAGTGTTCAATATGCTTATAGGGCCATCCATTGTGTATGTAATAATTCACTTAGATCAATACCCTTCGGAAAGAAGGCTCAATTTTAACTATTAAAGGTAACTGCAGAACTTAAACATTTGATGACCTAGTTATTTTAATCTATTTTTTTTAATTTTTTATGAATGAAATATAATTAAAATAATTTTTAGTGTATCAATTTTGCGTGACTTAAACTTTAAATCTATTAAAATATGGGGCTGCCCGGATTTGAACCGGGGTCTATAACGCCCGAGGCTACAAGCCTAGACCAAACTAGCCGACAGCCCCTCTCATATTCCAGATTAATCTGTCTTGAAAGTTTTTAAAAAGCCTTCTTAGACCTTTAAGCTTTTTTAGGTTAAGAATATTGATAGTTGTAGCTTTTTAGCTTATTTTTTAAGTGTAGTTGCATAAAAAATAATTTTGCTTCTTGTTTTTATTTTTTGTAGGGTGTATTTAGAACTTTTTTGACCTTCTTGCTTATTACTGGTCCTAATCCATGGACAGTTTTTGACCAATCATCCACGTTTAATAATGCGTTTAATGGTGTTTGGTATGTTTCAAGAATTGATCTAGCTTTTTCTCCTCCAATTTTAGGTAAACTCGAAAGTAGAAACATTTGAGCATGTGAAAGTGTATCGTGTTTCTTAAAAGGATGAATTGCTGGTTTTCTTTTTTCGACAATTTGTTCTTGTTTTGCAGCTACGTAAAGAAAATCTGTTGTTTCTTTGTATGATTTTGTGTTAATAAACGCTATTCCATTTTTTGCCAAATTAAACATAGCTCCCCAAACTGCCGCCGGCTTAATGTGACTGAACTTGTAAATAATTGGTAAATAACCTTCTAGTACAATCATGGATTTAGGATAGACATCTTTAAGCTTAAACAATTGATCGAAAAGATATCTCCTAGTCAGAGTATATACAAAGTCTGTAACAGTTTTTCTTTCCACAGCACATTGATCAGATAATATATAGTCACCTTTCTTCAAAGCTGCCGATTTAACTTCAACTCCACGCTCTATTAAACCATTAACAATTTTAGGAGCAGTTTTTGCTTCACGACTATCAATTATTATAATAGGGCTTTCCCCGTTTCTTTTTTTACCGATGTATGGAAGAAGGGTCTCTATTCCTGACATAAACTCAACTCTATATTTGCGGTTAGGATTATGCTATTTATCTTACTTTCGTTTTTTTTAAAATTCTGGTTTTATCCTACCATCGATTGTGAACATCTTTTCTGTATATTTGCAAAAATATCTTTAACTTGAACTCAGTTTATGTTATGCACAATTCCTTTTGATAATTTCTTATTAACCTTTAAAAAAATATTTAGTGTAATTCGCTAATTTGCGAATTATAAAAGAATATAGAAGATTTATGGTCCTTTTTTAGTTATTTCTCTGATTACACCTGCAGCGACTGTAGTACCCATGTCTCTTACAGCGAATCTCCCTAGCTCTGGGAATTCCTGATATGCCTCGACAGCTATTGGACGCAATGGTTCTAGTTTTACCCATGCTGCATCTCCTGTTTTAAGGAAACTTGGCTTTTCTTCAACTACTTGACCTGTTCGTGGATCAATCTTCTTTATAAGTTCTGTAAATCTGCAAGCAATTTGACCAGTATGGTAGTGTAGAACTGGTGTATATCCCACAGCTATTGCTGTAGGGTGGTGGATTACAATTATTTGACCGATAAATTCTTTTGCAACTGTTGGCGGCTTGTCTGCTGGTCCTGCAACGTCTCCTCTGTGAATTTCATTTTTTGTTATGCCCCTCAGACTCATGCCAATGTTGTCGCCTGGTTCAGCTACAGGAATTGATGTATGATGCATTTCAATCGATTTGACTTCTGAAGTTTTGTTTGACGGCATAAAAACTATGTTCATTCCTGGTTTTAGAACTCCTGTTTCAACTCTTCCCACAGGAACAGTTCCTATTCCAGTAATAGTATAAACATCCTGAACTGGAATACGTAATGGTTTATTCGTAGGTTTAGATGGTATTTCCAATTTATCTAAGGCTTCAATTAGTGTTGGTCCCTTATACCAACCCATGTTTTCACTTTTCTTGATTAAGTTATCGCCTGTCCATCCTGAGGTGGGTATAAAGTTTATTTTATCAACTTTATATCCTACGATCTTAAGCATGCGTGTAACTTCATCTTTAATCTCATTGTATCTTTCTTGGTTCCATGATACTGTGTTGTCATCCATTTTGTTAATTGTCACAATTACTTGGCGGACTCCTAATGTGAATGCTAAGAATGCGTGTTCTCGAGTTTGTCCCCCAGGTCCTATTCCCGCTTCAAATTCTCCCTTCTTGGCTGAAACGAATAATACTGCAGCATCCGCTTGACTTGCACCTGTGATCATGTTCTTGACGAAATCTCTGTGTCCGGGTGCGTCGATTATTGTAAAGTTAAACTTTTTAGTGTTGAATTTGAGAAATCGAAGGTCAATTGTTACACCCCTTTCTCTTTCCTCTTTTAAATTATCTAGAACCCAAGCGTATTTGAAAGAGCCCTTTCCTAATTTGGCTGCTTCATCTTCAAAAGCCTTTATTGTTCTTTGATCAATTGCCCCAGACACATATAACAAGTGTCCAGTTGTAGTGGATTTTCCATGATCAACGTGCCCCATAATTACGAGGTTCAGGTGGGGTTTATCGCTTTTACTCATCCTTTTTCTTTCCTTTTCTTAAATTTTAGTAAATTCGTTATCACAACTGTTCTTACAGTTATTTTAACTTTATCATATTAGTTTCTAGTTTCAACTACTTAATTATATCACTTTGTTGTTTTCTCTTAACTTTATTTTTTCCTAAATTCCGCAATTCATCTAAAGGTTTTTATTACTTTGAAACAAAAGATTTCACTTTTAGTTATAACTCAACAGATTAATTTTAGAAATGTTTGTTCTACTTGGATTAATTACAATTAACTTTCTGGGTATTAGAAATTATATTAAAGTTGGTTAATGCTTATTACCTGTTGAGATATTATGCCTACAAATCTCCCTCCTGAAGCTAAAGATAAATGGGCTTTGGTCGAATCTGCTCGGAATCCTCGTGAAAAAATTATTCGAATGCAAGAATTCCTAAGTGTTGTACCCAAGCATAAGGGCACAATGAAATTGCGCGGGAGAATTAAAAAAAAGATGGCTGTTTTACGCAAGGAAATGGAGGAGCGTAAACAGAAACGTACTGGAAGAAGTGGTCCAAAACTATTTATTGAAAAAGAGGGCGCAGCACAAGTTGCCCTTTTAGGATTAACTAATGTGGGTAAGAGCTGTCTATTATCCACAGTTACGAATTCTGCTGTCACAGTTTCACATATAGCTTATACAACTAGACAGCCTGAACCGGGTGTTCTATATTTTGAAGATATGCAGCTTCAGATTATTGAGGCTCCAGCACTTATGGAGGGCTCTGCAGATGGACGAGCTTGGGGCCTTCAATCAATTGGCATAGCTCGCAATGCTGATGGCATTATATTAATGGTGGATTTATCATCCGATCCTGTTTCACAAATAAAACTCATTTTATCTGAATTAGAAAAAGCAAGGGTTTTAATTAACAAACCAAAAGGACGAGTTGATATTAATCGTAGGTATATGGGTGCTGGTTTGCGCTTGATTCTAATCGGGAAAATACTGGATGGCAACGTCCAAAACGTTAAATCATTGTTAAAAAGTTACCGGATCGGAGACGCAATGGTAAAGATTACGGGAGAGGTAACTTTAGATGAGATAGAAGACTCAATTTTTGAAAGTACGGTATATAAACCAGCAGTTTTAATAGCGAATAAATTGGATGAAGATGTAGCTAAAGAAAACTTGAAGAAACTTGAAAAATTTGTTGCTGGACGGATACCTATTGTTCCAGTTTCGTGTGAAAAAAAGCAAGGTTTAACAAATATTGGAAAAACACTTTTTCGAACTTTGGATCTAATACGAATTTACACAAAAGAACCTGGCACTAGACAACATTCTAAAAGACCTTTTACTCTCAAACGAGGAGCTACAGTTGTAGATTTAGCCAAAAATATTCACACAGATTTTGAACGAGATTTTGCATTTGCCCGAGTATGGGCTAAACGATTAAAATTTAGTCCACAAAAGGTTGGACTCAGTTTTATCTTAGATGATGGAGATATTGTCGAAATCCATATCAACTGATCTTAGCGAGATGATTGTGCCACACGTTCGATCTCATGTCTTTTAGATATTCCATGGCTCTTTATGTCTTTTCTTGAAGCAAGAATAAGTTCGTCCGCAAGTGTTTCTTGAATTGTACGTGGATTATTAGCAGAGGCTTTTCTTGCACCATCTGTTAAGAATCTTAATGCTAAGTCTATCCTGCGCTGAGGAGCTAAGTCAACACTTTGATGATACACAACTCCTCCATATCCTATGCGGGTTGTATCTTCTGCTGGCGCTGAATTCTCAACAGCTTCAACAACAACTTCTATAGGATTTCTTCCTGTGCGCAAATTAATGATTTCTAATGCTTGTCTTACCATGCTTGTAGCTTTTGCTTTTTTTCCTGCGTTTTTTCCGGGCCGCATAAATCCATTAATTAACCTTTCAATGATATTCACTTTTGATTTTCGAAAACGCTTATGCTCATGGCGACCCATACTGTGTGGCAAAACCATTGGAGTAAGATTTAGATACCTTTTTAATCCTTTATCTTTTGCTTCAATACCATTGAAACTCCATTTGTGGAAAAGTAATATTTCTTGTTTATTAGTCATTTTATTTACCTGACTGGTTTTTGTTTCCGCCCATAAACAAGCTCATTGAGACTAGCTCCGTTTACCTTAATAACTTTCCAACGAACTCCAGGAATGTCACCTTTTGCTCCACCTCGAGGTCCACCAATACCTACCACTACTACTTCATCATGTTCATCAATAAAATTTAGAGCCCCATCTCCTGGTAGAAACGCTGTTATTAGTCGACCATTTTTTATTATTTGGGTTCGCACACACTTGCGTATGGCGCTGTCTGGTTGTTTTGATTCAATACCTACCTTCTCCAAGACAATACCCCTGGCCATAGGAGCTCCCTGTAGCGGATCCACTTTTTCATCTAAACGAAGCATCCGACGATTAAAATAACGATCTGACCAACGAAAATTCTTACGTTTCTTTTTAAGTTGTCGGGCAGCGAATTCGCCTCTTGGAGATTTTGAACCCATTCTATTATTTCCTCTCGCACAGAAACATTGCAACACTACTATTTAAATAAAACGAACAAATCTACATTGTTGTATTTGTTTTTCCCGCACTCTATCTTAATGAAAAAATTATTTAAAATCAATAAACTTCGATAATAATTATCTTTCAAGAAAGTTTTGTCTTTATATATTAGATGTAGTATTTGTGCAAAGGGTACTATTGAAAAAGGAAAGTAAGATATGAAGACTTGGCGTTTGATTCCACTTGAAACACATAATGCTTTTAT
>JAOZGY010000131.1 GCA_026015145.1 Candidatus Bathyarchaeota archaeon
TGCAATGGAACAAACCCAAAGAAAAATCAGACAAAGCACAATATCAATACTTGGCACCTCGTACAAAGCTGATGTTGATGATGGCAGATTTAGTCCATCTGAAAAAATAATTAAAGAACTCTTAAGACTAAACGCTAAAGTAATTGCTTACGATCCTCTTTGTAAAGATACTTTTGGAGCCAAGAAAGGGGTAACCTTGTTTCAGACAGTTAGAGGTTCCGATTGCCTTGTAGTATTAACGGATCATAGCGAATTCAAGAATATTAATCTAGAGAAAATCAAAGAACTAATGGCGCATAATCCCGCAATAATAGATGGAAAAAGAATAATCAAACCCAACGAAGCTAACAAATTAGGTTTTCTTTACTATGGAGTTGGATATGTTGAACCTTGAGTTTTATAAAAACCATTGTCAAACTTGATTCTGCCTACGACTCTTGTTTTATAGACTATTATCAAAAAGAAACTGACTCATTATTTATAATTGTTGACATTTATGGTAACAGTTTTGGTGCCTACCTCAAATTAATTAGTGAATATCATTGTGTCGATCTATTATTAAACTGATTACTTTGATTTTTTTTGCAGATTGCATAAATATCTAGACAAGAATCGATGTTTTTTTCCAAGACTTGAAAATCATCTATAGTAATATCACTCATTAGAGAATTTTGTTTGTTTTGTTTTTGATATTTATTATTTTTTTTGGGAAAAATGGTCTTAAGTGATTTTAGAATTGAAGATGAAAAATATTTTTTAGCCAAAAGTAAAAGTGGAGTTTTAATATAAATGGAAACTGGATTTTGCTTAATCCGGTTGTATTCGATCATGTAGGGTTTTTTTGTTGCAAAAAGACCGAGGATTTTGAGATCAACAAATACCTTTTCTAGAAGTTTTTTAAGTTCATTTGTTGTGTATTCTTTTTTGTGCTCTGTGTTCCAGGGTTTTTTTAGTGGCAGGATTCTTAGTTTTTTGTTTGGTGTTGTTAAAATCAGCAATCCATCTTTAGTTAGCATTCTTTTTATATCTTTTAGGTATTTGTCTACTCTTTTAGGTTGTATGTGCTCTATTACTTGGAAGGAAACTACTAAATCAATTGATGAGTCTTTGATTGGAAGGCTACTAGCTGATCCGATAAAAAAGAAATTTTTATCACCATATTTGGATTGGCAATAATGGATTCCTCTTTTCCAGATATCCATTCCAGTTGCCATATTAGCATAGTTTGATATGTGGTTTATGCCATATCCGGTACCACAGCCAACATCTAAGACAACTTTTTTCTGTGAGTGTATTTTAGCATATCTATATGCAAAGAAGTGTCTAAACCATTCAACTAATTTTTGAGGTGATTGCGGTAAATTTTGTGGATCAACATTGGACCCTTCTCCTACTGTGCGCTTTAGTGTGATAATTCTTCTTCTTGTAGGAAGATAATCTTTATTTTTTGTGATCAAGTGATCATCTTAATGTATTTTTGCTTTGAGAAGCTCGTTGTATAAGAATATTAGGTTTTTAGTGCGTTTGTTGATATTGAATTTTCTTAGAACGATTTCTCTTCCTTTTAAACCCATGGTTTTTGCTTTTTCAAGATTATTCAATAGGAAGAGAATTTTTTGTGCTATTTGTTTTGGATCTTTGGGTTTAACTAAAAATCCATTAAAGCCATGTATTATTTGATCTGGTATGCCTCCAATATTGGATCCTATCACAGGTTTTCCGCTGGCCATTGCTTCTGATATTACTAATCCAAAGGCTTCTTGCAATGATGGAACAACTACAATATCGCTTGCTGTAAAGTACATAGGAACATCGGTTCGAGGAATTTTTCCAGTGAAAATTGTCTCCTTATCTATACCAAGTTTTTTTGTGAGACCTTCCAGATATTTTCTTTGTGAACCATCTCCACCAACTATAAGAATTACGTTTTTTTTGGTTTTCTTTACTATTGAAAAAGCTTGTATCAAGTACTTTAAACCATATTGTGGTTCATGGTTTCTGAGTGTAAATATAATGTATTTGTCTTTAAGCTGTAATTTTTTCTTAAGTTTTGACGAATTTATATTTAGATTAAACCTTTTTGTGTCTACGCTGTTTGGTATCAAATGTATTTTATTTGTGTTTTTGGTTATCGTCTTGACTTCGTTGAAGGTTGCTTTGCTTGCAGTAATGATTGCATCAGCGTTTTTTAGAACTTTTTTTATTAAGGAATTTATTTTTTTATTTAGCCTTGCTCCATATCCCGTAGAGGGCTCAGTTAAGATATCATATCCATGTACTGTAATTATCAAAGGTTTGTGAGTGTGTTTTTTTGCAAATAGACCAACTAATCCTTCGGGGTAAGCAAAATGTGCATGTATTAAATCGGTTTTGAATTTATTTATGATGTTTGTTACATTTAACGCATAGAGGTTTTCTTTGTATATTGTTTTTGGATTCCTTACCAAAGATAGAGGAGTATAGTAAAAAAAATCTTTTGCGATGAAGCTAAGGGTTTTAGCATCAAGGTTTTTTTCTATTCCATGAAAATTAATATTATGTAAATGTGACGTTTTCTCTTTTTTCAAACGGACAACATGAATTTTAACTCCTTTTTGAGAAAGATGTTGAATTTCATCAAAAATGAATGAGTCCCGGATTTGTTTAGGGGTTTTGCCTATCCGATTAGTAATCACGGTCACAGACAAACTATTATTAGTACTCATCCTTATTGACTCACTTTTGAACAGTAGTTTCTATTATTATACTTGTTGGGAACTAGAAATTATAATCTGCTGATTTTTATACTAAACCAGTCTGTTATCTCAAATTCAAAGAATACAATTAGTAAAAATAGACCGAGTCGGACTTGAATCGGTGATCTTTAGCTTATAATCCGACCGTTTTAATCAAATCTTATCATCAGAGCTAGATAATTATCTCAAAGAAATTGAATTATACGCTAACAAATATTTGCTAATAACAATTAGTCAATTTTTTTAATATTTGAGAATTTGATTCGATTTTTAACTTTCTTAATCTATCTATAGGGAAAGCGAGAAGTACGCTGATATAGGGAAAAAATAATCCCAAAAATTTTGGGAGTTGGATCCTAATTAGTTCCAGAAAAAATACTGCAATAGTTCTATGTTCCGCTAGAAAAATGTAAGGATTAGCGGAGACTCTACCTAATTCCTTTAGGGCGGATTTGCGATTTTCTGGTGAAATATGTAATAATACATCAATTGAAAAAGACGCTGAAAAAGTTTCATCTTTAAAGGGTAAGCACAAAATTGAGGCCCTTACCAACATCTTGTGTTTGTGCTTGGTTTTGGTGCTTTTTAGCATTTCTCGGCTGAAATCAATTCCTACATCTGAATATGCCGTTAATCTTCCCCTGCCACATCCTGCATCCAAAATCCTTCCTTTAAGAGCTTTGAGGAAAACCCTAAGTTTTTTGTCATTTAAATTCTGATAGAACAAGAAAAACTTTGGCATCCCTATGTATAGGGGTGTGCGTAAGTTCCAGTAGTCAGGAGAAACATATTCTGGATTCCAGGCATATGTGATCTTCATTTAGTCACCAGTGATCTATTATAGATTGTTTTGGACTTTACTATTATAGGTTCCCTGATAACACAATTCCAACACATAAAGACAGAAAGCAGCTTCGATTCGAAGAACAGAAATAATTAATAGTGGACTGAGCGGGATTTAGGTCGGTAACCTTTGGCTTGTAAAGCGACCGTTTTGGATGCCAAAGATCAGGAAGAGATGCTTGATAGTTTTCGTGATTTTTAGCTCTGCAAAATATTAAATTAATAAAAACCAAACAAATCTAATAAATTAACAAAAAGATTCTTTAAAAAGGTAGATTTTCTGTGGAAAAATTTGTATTACTTACAGGAACAAGTAATAAAAAAACTTTAAAGAATGCAATAAAATTACTTAAGCGAAGAGAAGATGAGGAAGTTGAGTATCACTCCTTCCAATCTTCAGTGTTAGCTATTATTAAAACTCCATTAGGGAAAAGTAAAATCATAGAAAAAAGAAATAAAACAATTATAATAATTGGAAAAATCCTTATACCTTCAAATCATAAAGAGATTAATGATCAATTTCTTATCAAATCTGAACAAAAAGTCCCTTTTAATTTGAAAGGTAACGGCGTCATTTTCGTAATAGATAAAGTTACATCACAAATAGAAATAATCATTGAGCCGTGGTTTAGAAGACTTGTTTATTATTCAATTAACAAAAAAAGAACAATCATTTCAAGCGAAATGAAAGGAATATTAGCATTAGATCGCAATTTGGCTAAACATCTTGATAAAATTGCTATTTATAGTTACATATGTCTATATGCTGTATACGGAAATAGAACGCTATTTAACAAAATAAGAGTTTTTGAATCGGGTAAACATTATCGTATTCTAAATAATAAATTGATGATAATTAATAGATTCAATTATCTCTCTAATTATGATTATCGCATAGATTTAGCTAAGCATGCGAGGTCACTTGCGGATCGTTTCAAAAGTGTCGTAAACTCATTAGTTGATGAAGGTTATTCATCATTATTCTTGAGTGGTGGACTTGATTCTCGATTAATCCTTGCTTCTGTTAATCCAAAAAATCGACATAAACTAAATGCAATTAATGTTGGGAACCATTATTGTTCTGATAGTAGGCTAGCAAAAATTGTTGCGAAAGAAGTTGATGTCAATTTCATTTTATTTAAGTCCTCACCAGATGCAGTTATTGAAAACGCTGAAAGGCAAGCTTGGATCACCGAAGGCGGATCATTCTTAGGAACTTCAATATGTGAATTTATGTCGACCTTGGCTGAAGGCGAAGTAATTGATGGAAACCCTGGAGATATGACAATTGGTGGGACATGGGCAAGAAAGCTTTCTAAACAACAAGCAGATTCAAGTCTCAAGTATAATTCAGCAGGTCTTGTTCTTGGAGAACCTATTGGGAGAAGTAGTATAGATTTGGAGATGGTTTACGCATTATTTGGAAGAAAAAAAGGTGAAACCGTGCTTTATGAGCTCTTTAAACTGATCCAAGATGAAATTAATACCTTTGATTTTTGTGACAATGATATTTTGAAAATAGAATACTATGCGTTGAATAACAGGTGGAGAAGAGTCACCCAACATATTATAGCCGAACAACGCGGGTTCGAACATCCATTTATGGATGATGAAATAATCTACGATTCTCTTTGTGTTCCAATAACTATTCGAGATGCAAGGAAATTTCAGGTAAGTGTGTTGAAACTCTTAAATAAAAATTTGGCAAATTTACCATCTACTTCCTTAATCTTTGAGAAACAGAATAAAGCTGAACTTAGTAATATATCCTACAAAACCAAGAAAATTCTTCGGAAAATACCGTGCCTGCTTAATATTGGAAGATCAATTAAGCGTCAATTGTTAAAGCCTCAATCAACTAAAGAGGATACTTATCTTCCGTTTGCTACTTGGTTTAAGGAAAGCATCTCATTTAAGGAATTTATAATTAGCAATTTAGAGAATTTTAAGAAAAGGTCGTTTGTTCCAACAGAAAAGCTTTCGAAATTGATTAATCAACAAATTGCACACACCCATAATCATATTTTTACTCTAACAAAATTGGTAAATTTAGAGCTAATTCTGAAACAACTTTATGATGAAGAAGGATTTAAGTAATAGAACAATCTCCCTCTCCCTCTTCACCTGATTTCTGCTTCTGTGGGTCGGGTTAGCAGTAGCTGATTTTCTGCTGCGAAGAAAATAACTTCAATTCAAAGAATAATAATCGCAACTGGTGGGCCGAGCCGGACTTGAACCGGCGACCTTTGGCTCGTAAAGCCAATGTCCTAACCAAGCTAGACGATCGGCCCTATTTCTTTTGATACCATCTGTTTCATTGATTTTTAATTTTTCGATTGCTTTTTTGCTCATTTTAAGCAATTCTTAATGATATGTGTTTGACAATTTTTTCTATAACATCAACTGGGTTTTGAAGATCTAATATTTCTGTTGAGACATCTTTTCTTTTCCCAAGACATCTTTTCGCGTAATTCAATACTTTCTGTGGACTAATAAAGAACAATGGGAATCCTTTTTCTGCAAGATACTTATTCACAAATGTTTTCCCTATTTCAGTAACCACTAGACTAGGAACACCTTGCAGGGCTGCCTCTCGAGCAAGAGTACCTCCAGCACTTACAACTAAATCTGCTTGTGCAACAAGATTTACCGTATCAATAAAATCTTTCTTTTTATTATATCTAAGAATAAGGACAACATTTCCAAGAGATTTTAATTGTTTTACAATTAAAACAGAATAATCTGTGTGGTTTTTGGCATAAACTGCCTTTGTTTCCAGCTGTCGAACGACTATTAACGGTTTTTTTTGTTTAGGTTCAAGATTTGATTTGAAATTCTTTATCCAAGCGACTTCATCTACTCCTTTAAAAAAAACAATTTTTTTTGCACCAAGTTCTCTTAGAACTTTAGCTGGTATAGATTTTGAAGCTACAACTACTGAAGCGAATGGTATTGTTAAACGGTTAACAGATAACGCATGAGGACTATCTGCTGTGAGAATAATTGGAATTCCTAAACCAAATGCAGTTCGACATAATTCAACGGATTGATGAGCTACAGCAATGTCTGGGGGATTATTTCGAAACATCCGCGAAAATTCTATTATCCGTTTTGCGCTTTCTTCTAATCTAGACGATAAACTCGAAGGCTTGTATTCTCCTACGACTATTGGGTCTTCACCAAGTATTCTAGCTAATGGAATGGTGTCCGGATGTTTTCGGGTAGTAAATACTATCTGGTGTCCTCTTTTCCTAAGCCGCTGACTTATGGCTGAACCATATCTTATGTGCTTACCCGTACAAGCATCATACCAAATTCTCATTATGTCACCTCGAATTTTGGATGAAATCGTCACGCTTGATCTGATATTCTCTTATAGACATTACCTGTTTTGCAGGCGATCCTGATACAACTTCTCCTGGAGGAACATCTCTAGTGACAACACTTCCTCCACCAATAACCGAGTTTTCACCCACAACCACATTTGGCAAAATAATAGTACCTCCACCAACTATGACATTATTTCTTACTATAGATGGAGTTATCAAATCACTCTTTGGATATTTGTCATTTAGTAAAGAACAATTTGGAGCAATAAACACATTATCTCCTATTGAACATCCATTTGAGATAGTCACATGTGACTGAATACTACAATTTTTTCCTATAGTCACATTTTTTCCGATATCACAAAAGCTGCCAATACAGCTTCCATCACCAATTTTTGTATCATCCCCAATCACAACATAATTCCAAATAACAACTTGTTTTCCAAATTTTACATTGGATCCAACAACTACTCCCCTTCCCATTTTTGGTTGTGACATAATCTTCACTTTAGAATTCAATGTTTAAATAGTTTAAAAAATTACTTATTTTTTCGCATAGAGGTAGTGGTAATTTGACTAAAGAAAAGGTTCTAGTGGTTGGTTTGGGTGAGATAGGACGAACCCTCTTTGAAATAATAGTAGAATCTAATAACTTTGATGTTTATGGCTTAGATACTGACAACGAAAAGATGTTTGCAATTAGCCAAAATCAAAACAAAATTCCCTCCTTGATAGATGTGATGCATGTTTGTATTCCCTGCAAAGATCAACAAAAATTTTTAAAAATAGTTTTTAATTATACTAAACAATTCGAACCAAACCTAGTTATAATTAATAGTACAGTTTTACCTGGAACTACAACAAAAATCTACAAGCAATGCAATTGTTTAGTTACTCACTCACCAGTCCGTGGAGTACACGAAAACCTCGAACACATGATCTGGGAGTTAAAACGCTGGAAAAAATATGTGGGTGGAGCAAATCCAAAAGCTGCAGAATTAGCTTGCGAACACTTTAGTAAAATCGGCTTAAAAGTTAAGAAATTAAAAAGTTGCACAGAATCCGAATTAGCTAAACTCTTTGAAACAACCTACAGAGCCTGGATGATAACTTGCTTTCAAGAAATGCACAGAATTTCCACACATTTTTCTGGAAATTTTGATGATATAGTTGATTTCTTGGAAGACACTCACCGTGTAAGATTAGATCGTCCAATCATGTTTCCTGGTTTTATTACTGGTCACTGTTTAATACCCAACACTGAATTATTGCTAGGTGTTTATGATTCTGAATTTCTCCGATTAATTCTAAAATCAAATGAAAAACGTAATTTAGAAATCAAAGACGATATTATTAAACAAGAAATTGAAAAGATTACTAAAAGAGCTAAAAATCTGCAAAAACAGTTAACAGGAAAGTGAATTGCTGGTGGTGCTCTACTGAAACTTGTTATGATCAACGATTGTGCATTTGTCGGTGCTACGTTACAAAAATATATGCCAAATGATGTAGAAAAACAACATATTAGACGGAGTAGAAATTTTTTTAATAAAACCTTTGGTATTATGTTTAAGCTTTTGAGTGCTAAAGGTGACATTTATCATGTTAATTATCTTTTGCAGGATTGTTACCTTGCTTCTAAGCTCGGCAAAAAACCTTTAGTTGGGCATGCTCATGGAAGCGATTTGAGAAAAACCTTAATTCATCCTCTTTGGGGTCGACTTGTTAGATATAACTTAAATCATTGTGATAAAATTTTAGTAAGTACCCCTGACATTCTTGGATTAGCTAAACGATATAGAAAAGATGCAGAATATCTGCCGAATCTCGTTGACATCAGCCTATTTTATCCAAAACCTGCAATCCCAAAAGACAAAAAGAGAGTGCTAATTGCCAGTAATTCAAACTGGAGAGTAAAAGGAACAGACATAGCTATTAAAGCACTAAGCAAAATTAGCGAGGAAGTTGAAGTAAACATTATCCAGTATGGAAAAGATTTTGAAAAAACAAAAGCTTTAGCTTCTTCACTTGGTTTAAGATTAAAAGTTTTACCAAAACTATCTCACGATAAAATAAACAAATATTATTGGGGCGCCGATGTGGTCATTGATCGCTTTGCTCTTGGATCCTTAGGAATGGTGTCTCTTGAAGCGATTTCTTGTGGTCGACCAGTTATCTCGTGGATTTCTTCTAAATATCCTGAAAATAAAGATTTTCCATTAAGAGATTTAGTAGACGAAGAGAAAATTGCTAATACTATAAGTGATTTGCCTTCTAATCTATGGGAAAAAGAATTCAGTTTTGTAAAAAAATATCATCGTATTGAAAAAGTAGAATCACGGTTGCTATCGATCTATGAAACCTTAATTAAGCGCTACGCAAAATCTATTTAATTCGATCTTTTTTACAAATTGAGAATTTTTAAAGTATTTCACATTAAACTGAAGAGTTAATAAGTAGAAAAAATGTCTCATATTTCAACAGAGTTTCAATTGGAGAAAATATTTGATAAAATTTAGAATTGACGTGGATTATCCTTTTCAATCAAGAACTAAAAACCTTATCTATACTGCTATAAATCTTCATATTACTAAAAATTACTTAAAAAACTCGAAAATACTTGCGAGGATGTTTAACGAGTCAACAGAGGAAATAAAAGTTTACTGGTTCTTCTCTATAAAAACTCTTCCTGATAAAGAGCTAATAGATATGCTCAATTCTCCAAAACATGAAATGGGTCTTCACATAATTAATTTCCCTTACAATGAAATGAAACTTTTAGAAGAAACCACTAAAACAAGGATAAAATATTATACAATACATGGCACCGCTCATTTATTAACCAGATTTCTATGGAGACGTTGGAAAGCTAAATTCCCTGAGATACCAAAAAATTTTACTCCACAGTCTTTTCACCGATATCCAACTTTACCTCTTGATGTTCTTTGTTACAAAAATCCTCCTACAATAGCTTATAAAATTGTAAAAGAAAGCATAAATGAAGAAAAAATCTTAGAAATTCATCCAGACTGGCTTTTCCAAAGAGGTAAGATAAACCAAAGAGGACCATATTATAACATAATCAGAAAAATTTTAAAAGTTGATAAAAGCATTCCATATCTTGCCAAAAGAAAAAAGGCCTTTGTTATTATCGCTAGGGACTCAAGAGAATATACAATTGACATCTTTCCTGAGGAGACTTATCTTACGAAACTAAAAGATTTGGGAGTAGATGTTTTTTCTTTTATCAAAAGAGAATGGTCAAGTTCAACTATTACTCCAAAAAAAACTTGGATTAAAACAAATGATAACGTTGCATTACTTCAGCTTAAAAATTATGATGAATGGTGGAGTGTGATAGGAAAAAAGACCCGCAATATGGTTCGCAAAGCAGAGAAAACTGGAGTAATAACTCGCTCTGTAGCTCCAAATAGTAAATTAGCTAAAGAAATATGTTTGATTTATAATGAAACTCCAATAAGACAAAACAGATATTTTCCGCATTATAGAACTAGCTTGAAAAAAGTAGAAAAAAAAGTTCTTTCATCAAAAGATCATGTTTTTATTGGGTCATATTTTGAAAACAAACTAGTGGGTTTTGTGGATCTCATTATTGGGAAAAATATTGCAATAATATCTCAATTACTCTCGCTTAAGGAACATTGGGATAAAGCAGTAAATAATTCTCTTATTGCCAAAACAGTTAAAGTTTGCGTAAATAACAAAATAAAATGGCTAATGTATGGTCGAATGGGAAACCATCCTTCACTTGATAAGTTTAAACATAATACTGGTTTCAATAAATTTTCCATAACAAGATATTATTTGCCTCTAAATACTAAAGGAAAGGTAATAACAAAATTAGGTTTACATCAAGATTTGAAAGATTTGATTCCTAAAAAAATACTATATCTTTTGCTGCCAATTTATAATTGGATTAGTAGAGCTAGAAATAAAATGTAATTAACGATTTTATAATTCAATATCGTAAATCCCGATTGTTGGAATAGGAAAAATATAAGTCTTGAGGAATTCGAAGTATATTAGAAACCATAAAAAAGGTTTACTACTTTAGAAAATTTGAACTGATATGTCACTTAAGACTTGTATGATACTTGATGCTCCTTTCCCTCCAGATATACGAGTAGAGAAAGAAGCTCGCTCACTTATTAGAAACGGGTACGATGTGCATTTATTATGTGTTGGTGAAAAGCATGAATCTGTATTGGTTGGAGATATATTTGTTCATAGAATTGTTATTGATAGATCATCGATTTATAACCGATTATTACATACTCGCCCTCTTCTAAATTTTTTTCATATAAATTATTGGCAAAAAAAATTGCTTGATCTTCATTATAAGGAAAACTTTTCTGTTTTTCACGCTCATGATCTTACAACTTCTCCATGTGCGTTATTAGCTGGAAAAAAAACCAATACTCCAGTTATCTTAGATTTGCATGAAAATTTTCCTGAAGCGCAGAAGGCTTATCAATCATACAATAAGAAAAGATTACCAATTCTATCAATCCAAACCTATTGGTTATATAGGCTCATAGAAAAAATGTGGATCTCAAATTCATATTATATAATCACAGTTGTAAAAGAAAGGAAAAATCAACTAGTTAGTCAAGGTTTTGATGAATCAAAAATATCTATTCTTTCTAACACAGCGGATGTTAATTACATCTTAAAGATCCCTCTTAGATTTGAGTTAATGCAAAGATACAAAGAAAAATTTGTTGTCACATACATCGGAGGTTTTGGTGTTCATCGCGGATTAAACACTTTATTAAAATCAGTAACTCTGATCAAGGATAAGATTAATGATTTACGTCTTATTCTTGTAGGAGGGAGTTTTTCAGAGGTTAATAACCTAAAGATATTATGTCATAGATTAGC
The DNA here is from genome assembly GCA_026015145.1 of Candidatus Bathyarchaeota archaeon. Taxonomy (GTDB): domain Archaea; phylum Thermoproteota; class Bathyarchaeia; order Bathyarchaeales; family Bathycorpusculaceae; genus AD8-1. The sequence continues at coordinate 11,810 of JAOZGY010000131.1, forward strand.
AATAGAGAATTTCGTAGAATTTGTTGGCTGGACTGATTTTCAACAAATTCCATCTTATATACAACTCAGTAAAATCTGCATCATACCTCATACTAAAAGTGGACACACTGATTCAACAATACCCCATAAATTATTTCAATATATGCTTTTTGAGAAACCTGTGATAGCAACTGATTGTTTACCTTTAAAAAGAATAATCCAAGAATGTGACTGTGGTGTTATCTTTAAATCTGGAGATCCTAACTCACTTGCTGATGCTATTCTGTCTCTCTATAATAATCCATCGTTATTGGAAAAATTAGGTATCAATGGAAAGAAGGCAGTTATATCGAAATATAATTGGAAAAAAAGTGAAAAAACACTTTTGAATATCTATAAAAAAGCCATAACACCTTCATCCTAAAATAAAAATCTGTAAATTTATATGATCTGAATCAAAAAAAGATTACCTAATTGTGAAACCATGTTTAGGTTCATAAATAGTAAATGATAGAATGAATTGATAGTGATGAATAAAGTACTCTTACTTGCATACCATTATCCTCCCCTAGGTGGTCCTGGGGTTTTTAGGACACTTAAATTCACAAAATATCTTCCTAAATTTGACTATCAACCTTTTATTCTAACGGTTAAGAATCCATTGTATAAACTTAAAGACTCTTCTTTAATGGCAGAAATCCCTATTGAAGCAAATGTTAGTCGAGTATTTTCATTTGAACATAGGTTGCTGCGAGTTCCTAGATTAATAAATATTAATTTAAAATGGTTTTATCTTCCAGATGAACATATTGGCTGGTTGCCATTTGCAGTTTTCTATGGTTCAAAATTAATTAAAAAAGAAGATATTGAAGTAATATTTGCAACTTCTCCTTCATATACAACTCTCTTATTAGGTTCTCTATTGAAAAAGAAAACTAAAATACCCTTGGTTGTAGATTTTAGAGATCTTTGGGTGAATAATTCTTTCATCGAATATCCAGCAAGATTCCATAAATTTATTGAAAGCAAAATGGAAAAACATGTCTTGGCTCAAGCAGATTACATAACAGTAGTCTCTGACCTAATAAGGGATGATTTAATCCGGCGTTATCCTTTTGTAAGACCGAAAATTGAAACCTTAACTAATGGTTTTGATCCTGAGGACTTTGAAGAATTGGATCTGCAAAAGGAATCTAGAAAATTTCGGATAGCTTATACAGGATCTATTTACGGTGGTTTAACTGCTAGAACCTTTCTTAGTGCTTTAAAAAAACTTGTTATTGAAAATGAGGAATTGAAAAAGAATATTGAAGTAGTCTTTGTTGGCAATTACGGTAAGGAAACCCAAAGTCTTGTTGGGGAATTATCCTTGGAGGAAAATGTGAAACTAAAAGGATATGTGAGTCATAAGAAGAGTTTAGATCTAATTGCTGGTTCTAATGTGTTGTTATTGCTTATTACAGTTTTAGGCTCAAAGGGAAAAGAGATACTTACAGGAAAAATATTTGAATATCTTGCTTCTAAAAAACCAATAATCGCTATTGCTCCTGAGGATAATTTGGCTTCTAAACTCATAAAATCTTTAGATGCTGGTGTAGTTGTGCCTCCTAGAAATGTAGAGCTTGTAAAGGAAGCAATTTTGCTATTCTATAAAAAATGGAAAGATGAGAAACTATTAGGGCTAGCAATTAATTCTAATGAATTACAGAAATTTAATAGAATAAATTTAACTCAAAGATTATCAAGAATTTTTGATAAAGTTAAAAAATAATTTATTCTCTACAAAATAAGTTCAGTCAAAATATTTGACAAGATCTCTTTTTCTTTTACATCTTTAAAAATGGCTTTTCCACTTGAATATA
>JAOZGY010000004.1 GCA_026015145.1 Candidatus Bathyarchaeota archaeon
CCATAAAACAAACCCACTCTACTCTGAGCAGTGAAATATTTTCTATGCTAACAAATTATGTAGAAAGTATTGAGTCTTTAAAAAAGGACATTACTCCAATTCATGTTGACGAAATTGCCTCTAGGCTTTCAAGATTTTACGAAAAGATACGTAAAATTATAGATTGGCAAGAGGACAATGTTCTTAGAAGGCGAGCAACTGAAAGAATACTCAAACGAATACTTTTTTCCAGAATCTCTAAACTATCAGTTTTCAATAAAGTAGAAACAGATGATCTCGCAGAAACTGTCACAACGGAGCTAATTCGCGGTGGACATCTCCCCAACAATGTAATTCCAAGAGAAGTGATACCTGCCGTTTCGGCAGCACTATCCAAATACCTATTCTTTTTAGAGCAGTCTCATTCATCCACTCCCGTTTTTGATATTAAAAAGCAGGTAAACTTTACTACTTTTATAATCGAAACTGCCGCTTGCGAGTTGGAAGAAATACTTGCAAATCCAATTAAGGAGTATGCACTCCTTGAAGCTATGACTAACGCAATGGGGAAACGGATTAAATTAATACCACCTGATGCCCTATCTAAAGATGAAAAACGAAGACAAACTTTTATAGCGGTATGTCGAACTTTATTTGATTTGGATGATGCTTTTATAATTTATCGCTTATTTGACCTAAAATATTCTGATTGGAAAAATCCTGATGAAAGCATTCTTGAAAAAAGATTTAAACAAGTAATTGACTTTTGGGAAAACTCTGACAGTTTCTTAGATTATCCATTAGCAAAAGACTTTAAGCATGTTTGTGATCAAAATGACACTGTTTTCGCTCTTTTGAGCGATTTTCTGGAAGAGAAAAAAGAAAAAGAAAAAACAATAATTTCTATTTTTGAAAATAGGAAAAAGTTTAGAAAAAAAATTGGAGAACTATACGATAAACGATATCAAACCCTAAAAAGAAGGCTTTTTCGGCTTGGAGTGTTTTCAACTTTGTCAGTATTTCTTTCAAATTGGTTTACCTTCTACATTGTAGAAGTGCCATTAGCAAAGTTGTTTTATGAAAGATTTAGTTTATTTACTGCTTTTATAGATTTTTTAATTCCCACAGCAGTGATGTTTATATTAGTCATTATAATTAGACCTCCCTCAAAAGCTAATCGAAAACGAGTATTAGACACAACAGATAGTTTTATTTATAAAAACGAAAAAAAGAAACTTTATGAAATCCGTGAATACAGAAAAACCCATCCAATCTTAAAAACCCTCTATGCTTTTCTATACCTCTTCCTGACCTGGCTAGTTTTTACAATAATTGGAGCAACTTTCTTTTTGTTTCAATTACCAACAACTTCAGTAGTCTTTGACACTTTCACTATTGCATTAACAGTATTTGCTGCAGTTGTTATTCGTAATAAATCAAAAGAACTCGATGTTGATGACAAGACTTCAGTTTTTGAATTCATTCTTGATACTGCATCAGTTCCTATAGCTAAGGTTGGAGCATTTTTTGCTAGAACATGGAAAGAATATAATGTTGTTGCAATATTTTTTAACTTTGTTATTGAAACACCCTTCGCCATAATTTTGGATACCATCGAAGGATGGAGCCAATTCTTAAAAGACAGAAAAGCAGAATTACGCTAAACAATTATTAAACAACCTCTTATTCCCATTTTGTGCCCCTGGAGGGATTCGAACCCCCAACCTTGAGTTTAGAACACTCCTGCTCTATCCATTGAGCTACAGGGGCAAGTGTTAATGAGCCCTTAGCGATAATGGACAAGGTTCTGAGCAAAACTCAGGTTCTTATCCATTGAGCTACAGGGGCAAGTGTTAATGAGCCTTTAGCGATAATTGACAAGCTATGCTTATCCATTGAGCTACAGGGGCGAGTATAAAGGGCAATTTAGTTAAAACAAACCTCTTAATTATACTATCTCACAACACTTTTTTCAGAAATGTATTAGAAAAATTATTTTATCTTAACCCAGCATCTTGAATACAACGAGATCTGATACTATCGAAAGAGTATTTAGGATCAACACTTTTGTTAAAAATAGTTATTGAGTCTGCAGCAATTTCACTGCAACCGGCAATAATAATAAGCGATCTATTATAAGTTATAAAATACCAACCAATAAACGATGTAAATGCAACTAGAATGAATAAATATATAATACTTTTATTCATAAAGTTATTCACTAGAAGTAAAATTTACGAATACATTTATAGTCTTACGAATTAGAGCGGTGGACCGGACTCGAACCGGCGACCTTCTCGTTGGCAACGAGACGTTCTACCAGCTGAACTACCACCGCTTACTGTGACGAGGAGAGGAATCGAACCTCTATCTGACGCTCTTCAGGCGCCCGCCGTGACCAACTTGGCTACCTCGTCAAGATATTCATATTTTCTACAAAATAAACCTTTTCAATTATACAACAAAAAGTGGTCGGTGCAGGATTCGAACCTGCGACCTTACGGATGTAAGCCGTACGCTCTAACCAACTGAGCTAACCGACCTAGGTGCCGAGGGGGAGACTTGAACTCCCACGCCCCATAGGACACAGCGTCCTCAACGCTGCCTGTCTACCAGTTCCAGCACCTCGGCAAATGTGCCCTCGAGAGGATTTGAACCTCTACGAGCAAAATGCTCACAGGCTTCTGAAGCCTGTGCGTCTACCAATTCCGCCACGAGGGCAATCAAGGTAAGTAGCATATTATACCACCTATATAAACCTAATTAACATTCCACCCCTTGCTTTGGTTGTGAGTGACACCTCTTGTCCTGGAAATTTTGCACCAGTTTTCCATATCTTTGCCCTATTTTTATTTTCACTAAAGTCATCACCAATTCTTTTCATCACGTCGTACAATGTATAGTTTTTCTTAACTATTATTGGATGTTGATGGTTTGGTTTCTCTTTCTTTCTTACTAAATAAACACGAATTAATTTTAACTCTTTCCATATCTGCTTTTTTAGTTCTGTTAATCCAATATTCTTTTCAGCACTTATCCTTAATACGTCAGTAAATTGTTTCAATTTAATAATGCTTTTCTTACCATTTTTTCCTAGATCAGTTTTATTCACTAAAAATATTGCTGGTATGTAAACTTTGTTTTGTGAAAAAGCATCTATAAGTTGGTTAATATCAATCTTTTCTGTTATTGTAACAACAGCATTTGGTATTCTAAATTCTTTCGCAACTTCTTCTATGGTTTCATAAGACATATCTTGTTTGATGTTTGAAATAATTTGAATTCCGCCACGTACCTTTTTTTCAATAACAACTTTTGGAGGACTCTTGTTAATTCTTATACCTGAATTTTCTAATAATTCAGACATAGTTTTTAAGGCGCTAACTCTTTTTACGTCGCACATTATTATAAGTAAGTTTGATCCTCTCACTACTGACAACACTTCCTTTCCCCTTCCCTTTCCTAATTCTGCACCTTCTATAAGTCCAGGAACATCCAATATTTGAATTCTTGCATCCCTATATTCCATTATCCCCGGAATTACCGTGAGTGTGGTAAATGCATAAGGTGCAATTTTTGACTTAGCATTAGTTAATTTATTAAGTAGCGTGGATTTACCAACAGATGGAGGTCCAACAAGTGTAATAGTTGCATCTCCTTGCTTTTTAACGGCATAACCCACCCCACCACTTTTTTTACCTGAAGATGAT
>JAOZGY010000016.1 GCA_026015145.1 Candidatus Bathyarchaeota archaeon
GTATAGTAGTTCGAGCCACACCAGTTCGCCCTATGGTTATGAAGGCGTCCTTTAAATGCAAAAGGTGTGGTACACCAACCAAGGTCGATCAAGCAGGCCCTTTTCTTAGAGCTCCTTTTGAGTGTGGCGATCAATCTTGCAGACAAAAAGGACCATTTGAATTTGTTCAAGACGAATCATCGTTTATAGATTCGCAAGATCTGAGGCTCCAAGAAAAGCCTGAAGACCTCCCTCCTGGTCAACTCCCTCGGGCTTTAAATGTAAAGTTGGTTGGTAGCGAAATAGTTGATCTCGCAAGACCTGGAGATCATGTTTCTCTAGTTGGAATAGTTCGTGCTTTTGCGCCCACAAGACCTGGAATAGGTAAACTTCGAACTTTTATTTTGCATTTAGATGCTAACTCATTAGAAGTTCTTGGCAAAGAACCAGAAGCAACTCCTGCCTCTTTAGAAGAAGAAGAAAAGATCCTTCAGATAGCTAAAGATCCTAATGTACACACTAAGATAATTAATTCCATAGCTCCTTCAATATATGGTTATGTGCACATAAAAGAAGCCATTATGTATCTTCTTTTTGGCGGAGTATCCAAGACTCTTCCTGATATTACTGTAAGAGGAGAAATGAATGCTCTTTTGATCGGTGATCCTGGAACTGCTAAGTCACAGCTTTTGCAATATATCGCGCAAATTGCTCCTCGAGGTTTGTACACTTCAGGACGAGGAACAACAGCAGCTGGCTTAACTGCTGCGGTAGTTCGAGAAAAAGGAGGAAGTATGAGTCTTGAAGCAGGTGCATTGGTACTTGCTGATAAAGGAATATGCTGCATTGACGAAATGGATAAAATGAGACCAGAGGATCGTGTTGCAATACACGAAGCCATGGAACAACATACAGTTTCAGTTGCAAAAGGTGGGATTGTGGCTACTTTGAATGCTAGAACGGCAATACTAGCAGCTGCCAATCCTTCTTTAGGCAGATATGAACCTCATAGAACTGTTGCGGAGAATATTTCTCTTCCAGTAACCATTCTTTCTCGATTCGATTTGATTTTTGTCTTAAGAGATGTTCCAGACAAAGAATCTGACAGGAAGCTCTCAAAACATATTTTAGAAATTCACAGGAGAGGGAAGCAACCTGTAGAAGCTGAAATCAATTCTGATTTACTCCGCAAATATGTTAGTTATGCAAAAACGATACGCCCAGAGCTTAGTACTGGAGCTTTGAAAGTACTTGGTGATTTTTATATGGCAATGCGTTCTGCAAGTGAAGGTGAAGGTTCACCTATAGCAATAACAGCGCGTCAACTTGAATCTCTTATTCGAGTATCTGAAGCAAGAGCTAGAGTAGCATTGAGAAAGAAAGTCACAGCAGCAGATGCGGAAGCGGCAATAACTCTTATGCAAAGATCCCTAAGTGAAGTGGGAATTGATGTATCTTTAGATAGAGTTGATATAGATATAATTATGACTGGAAGACCCAAAAGCGTTAGAGATAGGCTTCATATTGTTCTTTCAGTTTTGATGGGGATGGAAAAAGAAATAGGTATGGTTGAGAAATCTGCTCTAGTTACTGAACTGGAAGAAACACATAATATTCCACGAACTGAAACAGAAAGGATGATCTCGCAATTATTGCGTGAAGGTACAATTTATGAACCTAGAGAAGGTAGTCTGAAGAAAACTTGATTTTCTATTATTTTTTCTTATGACTAAAAAATCTAGTAATTTGTTTAGTTTTACATCTACTATGATATGTAAGTAGTTTTCTTATCTTGCTCTTTGCGTGTCTCTTCAGCCTGCAGAACTCTCTTTTCTTCAATTTTTTGTAATCTTGTTACCATCGTTTCTGCTTTAGTGATTTCTTCATTTAGTCCGTAAAGATCTATTTCAAAATTAAATGCTGATCTTAGTATTTCTAAAACACTTTTTGCAGCTAATGGATCAGGCATATATCCTCGTGTTTCTCCTAATAGACAAAGAGCCTCAATCTTCTTAAAACCTGCTAAACCTAGTATTAACCCTGCTGTACCGACAATTGGACTTCCAGATTTCCCTAATTTAGCTCCTGATTTTAGAGCATGATCTAATAGTTTTTGGGTGGTGGCAGCTACGTAGACTTGGGGTTTTTCTTTTATTTCTTTTCTATAGCCCCCAATTGTGGCTATTGTTTTGACCTTGTGTTTTTGAGAAAAATTAAGCATACAATCAGCAATTTCGTATTGTCCTTCTATTGTTTGTGATTGACTATCACCTGTAAACAGAATTAGATCATTTTTTTCGGTTTTATTTTTCCAATAATAAAAGGTTCCGCGTAGAAGACGGACGCTCCCTTTTTTGTTTACAAGAACGTAATATGGAAAATGCGGGGAGTACAGGTGTGCAAATTTTTTAGCTTTTAGCTTCCTGATTAGATATCGTATCGCGATTTTTCCAACAAGACCTAGCCCAGGAAGTCCCTCTATAAGGATTGGATCTTTAAGGTCAACTTTTTTTAGTTCTTTAATGTAAGTTTCTTTCAAGTTGTTATCTTCTCTTTTTTTATGTCCAATCTGTACTTGATATATTTGTCATCAGGAGAAAATTTGGGAGGATGAGGTATCCTTACAGATTGTTGGCAATAGGGACACACTTTCTGATTCAATGTGTATTTATTGCATTTTACACATTTCCTCATGTGCCAAACCACTATTTCTCCCTTCTATATGCTCCTTGGCCACCAGCTTCAATAATGTTTGCTACAACGCGTTCAGAGATCTTTTGAAAAACTTCTTCTCCACGTTTATAATTTTCAGCTAAAACTTCAATGTTATATTTGGGAGCTGCTTTTACATAGAATCGAATTTTTGTGTCTTTTGTTTTTTCGGTTTCGTAGGCGTTTTCGAAAGAATCTTGAATTATTTTCACACCATTAGGTTTCATACAACGAATTTCGATAATACCCTTGATCTTAACCATTTTTACTGAAATTCTTTCTTCGGCAACTTCAGCGAATATTTTTGCTAAATCCTCTGGAACACCTAATTCAGTTAAAACTTCAGTACCTTCTTTTAGTACTTTTTCAAAACCGTCATATAGGCCATATTCTTCTTCTAGAAGGTTTCCTGCTTTCTCATAAACTTCTTCTTTTGATAAGCCTGCTTTTTCAGCTACATTACGAATTAATGTTTCGGCTTTTCTATCTTTTTTGAATATTTTGATTTTTTCAATTCGTTCTCGTCTAGTAACTCGTCTTAAGGACACGTCGATTTGGCCTTTTTCTGGTTTTACTCGTACAACTTTTAGTACTATTTTTTGTCCTTCTCGTACAAAATCTCTAATATTTCTAATCCAGGATGAAGCAATTTCGGAAATATGAAGTAAGCCTGTTTTGTCGTATTCATCGAGCTTTGCATAAGCACCATATGTTGTTATTGATTCAATCGTGGCAATTACCAAATCTCCACGTTCAGGCCACTCCGATTTCCTTTCGGCCATTTTAATAAATCATCCTATTCAAGAACAGATACTATCTCGCCTTTAATTTTAGCTCTTCCACCAGCAGGTTCAGCGAGTAATTCTCCGCAAACATTGCAACTAATTTTGTTTGTAACATTACTAAATATTATTTGTTCGTTGTTGCATTTCAAACACCTTACTCGCCAGAATTTACTGCGGGGTTTAGGAATAAGCTTATTCCATTCTGTCATTTTTCCTACCTCATTATCCTATGTTTAATTTTGTTAAGCGAATACCATCTTTATGTCTCATGTAATTGCAAACTTTACATTTAAGTCTTAAAGTCTGTTTTTTTGTTGTCTTAGCAAATTCTCTTTGGAGAGGATATTTTTGTCCACCATAACCATGTTTTGCTCGTTCATGTCGGCGTTCTCCCTCGGCCAAGGCTCGCCTTTTACCTGCCTTATATAGACTAACTGTGTGAGCTTGATGATTCTTACATTTTGGACAATAAGTCCGAATTTCTTTAGGAACATTCATGTGATATAGCACCAGGCTTGCAATAGAAAAAACATACACCCTCTTATACTTTTTCCGCTTATTATCAAAAACTCGTATTTATTAACATCAATTAAGGTAATTTGATTTTAGGAGGTAAAACTTCTTTCTTTTTCATTTTTTATGCTCCGGCCGGGATTCGAACCCGGGTCTTCGGCTCGAAAGGCCGGAATACTTGACCGGACTATACTACCGGAGCACTTAATCTAGTATCAAGCAAGATGATTATTCGATCGAATAAACCTTGCTACGCTTTCTCTTTATTTATTGTATTCTCAATATGATATTTTAGTTGTTTGTGGAACCTTACCTAAAATTTTAGCAGTTGCTTGTTCTACCTTTAGTCTATTATTTTCGTTGGTATATGCTCTAAATATGTTAAAGAAATTTTTAGATTCTTAATAATCTTTGAGATTTCAGTTAGTTGGTATGACCTTTTTGCGTTTTTTCTTATTAATATAGGAACTTCCACGGATTCCATTGACATTGCATCATGATTTGAGACTAACTAAGTTATATTTATGGGTCTTGCTATATGTGTACCGCTGATGATGGCTGGATTAGGAAAATGGTAAAAAAGAAAGGAGCTTTTATTTGCATCGAAGGCCTTGATGGCTCTGGGAAAACTACTCAAGCTAAGTTGTTAGTTAAAAAATTAAAAAAAACCTTTGATGTTATTTATACTTCTGAACCTAGTAAAGGTTTGATTGGTACCTTTATTCGTAAGAGCTATCTTTATAGCGAAAATCGTTTATCACCTTTTGTTGAAGCTTTGTTGTTTGCAGCTGATAGGATTGAACATGTTAAAAATGAAATTATTCCAGCTTTAAATAAAGGTAAGATTGTGATTTCTGATCGGTATGTGTATTCTTCATTAGCTTATCAAGGTGCTGGTGAAGTAAGTTTGGATTGGATCCAGGAAATAAATAAAAAGTCTCTTTCTCCTGATTTAGCTATATTTATTGATGTTGATCCTGAAAAAGTATTTTGCAGATTGAACTCTGAAAAGTCTGTTATGGAAACTTTGGAAACACAACAAAAAGTTCGTGAACTGTACCTGAAATTTGTTGAAGAAAAAAAGCTCATCCTAATAAATGGTGATAACTCAAAAAACAGAGTTGCAGAAGAATTAGTTTCACTTGTTAATAGCTTTTTAGAAAATTTTTAAATTATTTTCATTTTGGATTTTATTACTTTTTTAGTTGAATTTTTGTTAAGATCATTGATAATGAAAGTGATTAAATCTTCTGGTGAAATATATCTTGGTCCACGCTCATGAAAAACTTTCGCTTCAATAGTTTTTTTATCAAAGATGATTCGTATTAGGTAATAGTCAAAATTTAATGGCGTGCTCTTTTTTTCCTGGATTCTATAGTAACGTATTGAAATAAAAAAGTCTAGTAGATTGAATGTTTCTTTTTTTAGCGCTTTGAGAAATCTGATTTTCTCGACTTCGTCAATATAATTGAACGTTTTTTCTTCAGCTAATCCTGTTTCAAATATTATTTTACAATTAGGTATAGTTGGATGTGTTATCTCTTCAAAACTGAATGTTTTGCGATTGATCTTTTCAAGAATTTGCACTAGCTTTTTTTGTATTTTTTTTGTTGCAACAGTTGTTTCATATCTTTCGAATCTGTGTATTTTTTTTGGAAAATTCTCACTTACTCCTATCATCCTTCAAAAAGTCCGCTTTAGCTCTTTTTCATTTGTTGAATTTTATCTAATGTTGTTAGAATCTCTGAAAGTGTAGCGCTAAGTTTTTGGAGTTCATCTATGTTTTCCGTTTTTTCTACTTTATCTTGTAATTTTTCAATTTTAGATAGAAGCGTCTGCTCAATTTTGCTATATATTGTATTATCTGTTGGTTTTTGTTCCTCTTTTTTCATTACTATTACTTTTTTCCGGTCTTTTTCACACCATAATGTTTGGTCTTTTAGTCTAAAAAGGGGTGAAGCACAAGCAGGACATGATAGGTCGGTTAAAGTAGCGCCCTGGCGCAGTAAATCAGCCATTCGTTTTATGGGTTTATCGTTATTTTCTTTGCCCAATGTAGAACCCCAAAGTAAATACACATCAAAGCTTATATAGCTTGATTACTGCGAAAATGGGTAGATGATGACTTATGGTAAGGAAGAAAAAAGCTGCAGAATATGAAGCAAAGATTCAACAAGCCATGATGGTGCTCGGTGGTGTTTCTGAAGATAGTACTACTCCAAGAAATATTAGGCGTGCTGCTAAAGAGGCTATTGAGGCACTTCAAAATACTGAGTTTACAGCAGCTGTGCGAGCTTCAAATGCTGTGTCTAGATTGGATGAGATTTTGCAGGATCCTAATATGCCTCCCTATACCCGTGTAAAACTCTGGAACGTTATGAGTCTTATTGAAGCAATAAAAGACTAGCTGAAAAACTATAAGACTACTCTCTTTTTTATTTTCGTTTCTCAGAAGTTTTAATGTTTTATTTAGCTTTGCAACTTGATGGGCTTATCAATTTAAAACATCACAAATATATTCAAGTTATTGTATCTAACTTTGGGTTCCTAGGAGGACCTTTCATATGAAGTACGATGTAATCATTGTTGGCGCAGGTCCAGCAGGAATATTTTCCGCTTTAGAATTAACTGAAAAGAATAGCTTAAATGTCCTTATTTTGGATAGAGGTTTGGATATTGATGATCGTAAATGCCCATCTAGCCGAGGTTTTGAATGTGTACATTGTGAACCTTGCTCTGTTCTCTCAGGTTGGGGTGGGGCAGGTGCTTATAGTGACGGAAAATTAACCCATTCAACTGAGGTCGGTGGATGGCTAAATCGATATCTTTCCCAAAAGGAACTAATGAAACTTGTAAAGTATGTTGATAGAATATATTTAAAATATGGTGCGAGCGAACAGATTTATGGAGAAGACATTGAAAAAGTAGATGAAATTGAGCGAAAAGCTTCTCTTGCAGGATTAAAACTCATCCGACAAGAAGTTCGTCATATGGGAACAGATAAATGTATAGAAACCCTAAGAAGAATGCGCCAAGAGCTTAATGATAAAATAACTTTTTTCCCCAAAACAGATGTTGAAGGTCTTATTGTTGAAGATCATAAGATTAAAGGAGTTAAAACGGCAGACGGAGAAAAATATCTTGCTAAATATGTAATCATTGCTCCAGGGAGAAGTGGTGCCGAATGGCTTCAGACTGAAGCACAATTTCTTGGTTTGAAAACGGTAAATAATCCTGTTGACGTAGGTGTGCGAGTTGAGGTTTTAGCTTCAGTTATGGAAAAATTAACTAAAGCTCTCTATGAGCCAAAGTTGATTTATTTCTCTAAACTTTTTGATGATCAAGTTCGAACTTTTTGTGTTTCTCCTTATGGGGAGGTTACAACTGAATCTTACAATGGTGTATTAACAGTAAATGGGCAGAGTTACGCTGAAAGAAAGACTGAAAATACTAATTTTGCTCTTTTAGTTAGCACTTCATTTACTGAACCCTTCAAAGAACCCATTGCTTATGGAAAATATGTAGCTCGTCTTTCAAACCTTCTTAGTGGAGGTGTAATGGTTCAACGTTTAGGTGATTTAGTTTCTGGGAGACGTTCAACTCCTGAACGACTTGCAAGAAGTGTCGTTACGCCTACTTTAAAGAACGCGACTCCCGGTGATCTTAGTTTTGTTCTTCCCTATAGATATTTATCTGATATTAGGGAAATGCTTCAGGCTTTGGATATAATTGTGCCAGGGGTACACTCAAGAGATACACTGCTGTATGGTATCGAAGTAAAATTCTACTCTTCACACCTGCAACTAAACAATGAACTAGAAACAAAAATTCAAAACATGTTCACAATAGGTGATGGTGCAGGTGTTACTAGAGGATTGATTCAGGCTTCTGCTTCAGGGGTTATGGTCGCTAGGGAAATTTTAAAAAGAGAACAATTGAAGGTTTAAGGCAATGGTTGTAGCTCAGAACATTAGGTGTTCTTATTGTGGAGCACCAGTTGAGTTCAAGCCTGGAGATTTAATTGCTAATTGTAATTATTGTGGTTTTACTGTATTAGTTGAAACAGGAAAAGCCTTCAATTTTAAGCATTCATTACTGCTAAATAAGTACACCAAAGAACAAATAGAACGTTCAATTTTAAACTGGATGACTTCAGGATTTCTAAAACCTCCTGATCTTGATCGTAAATCAAAGTTTTTGGACTTAGATCTTGTATACCTTCCTTTTTGGGTCGTTTCTGTAAAATCGAAAACTAATTATAGCGGCATATTTGAGAGAATATCTCCTCCCGTAACTAAGGATGGTGAAATACAAAAAGAGTATAATTGGTTGGTTTTGGCTAGAGAGGCTGCAGGTTTTCCAACCAGAGAATATGATATTCCTTTAGACGGCAAGATTCCTTATGACTTTCGGAAAATTGAGAAATTTGCCAATATAATAAATAGTGAAATCAATAGAGAAGAAGCTATTAGTATTGCAAAGCAAGAAATCGAAGCCCATCATCGTTTCCTTCTTTTAAAAAGGGTTGATCGGGTTATTGAAATGATAACAATTCATGATACTCAACAAGTTGTATATTTACACGCTCCAGTTTGGTTTGTAAAATATGAATACAAGCATAAAATATTTCGTATTATTCTTGACGGAACAACTGGTTTGGTTTTAAGAGGTGATATTCCAGGAAGTAAATTTTAGTTTTTTTTATTCTTCTAGAGCTATTCGTAATTGTATTTTTAAAACTGTAAAACTAGTGAAATTATATTTCATCAAAAAATATTTCT
>JAOZGY010000075.1 GCA_026015145.1 Candidatus Bathyarchaeota archaeon
CATATCTCGCGGTACTCGCAAACTCCACATCTGCCCTTCAAGTTGCTCTTGTCTCTGAGCTTAAGATGGAACTCTGATTGCTGTAGTTCATCCCAGGTTTCTCGCAGGCCTTTATTTTTTATGTTTCCAAGCCTGTATCCTTCATGAAAACCACATGAGCGATAATCACCGTTTTCAGTTACGCTTATGTAGTTGGCTCCAATGGTGCATTTGCCCAAGAAGCCGTTTTGGAACCAGTCCCAAAAATTAACTGGGTTTCGCTCTCTTACTATTCGGGCGTAGAATGGGGCGTAAACGTTTACTTTGACTTTGCCGGCTAGTTCTACTTGTAGGTCGTAGATTTGGTTGAAGGCTGCTTCGTAGGCTTGTGGTGAGGGGGCTAGGTCGGGCATGTTTGTGTCTGCTCTTCCTACTGGGACTAGGTTGTGGTAGACGACCATTCTGGCTCCGTATTGTTGTGCTAGTCTGGCGGGGTGTTCCATGTCTTTGATGTTGTGTTTGGTCATGGTGGTTACTACGCAGTCTAGTATGTTGTTTTCGCTTAGTTTTTTCATGGCGTAGAGGGCTTTGTCGTAGCTTTGTTTTCCTCTTATGATGTTGTTTGAGGTTTTGTTGCCGTCTATGCTGACGGCTGTGTGGACTTCGTTTTTTGTTAGTTGGTCGAGTTTTTGTTGGTTGAATGAGAAGCCGCTTGTTATTAGGCTGACTTCGAAGCCTGTGTTTTTGGCGTATTGTATTATGTCGAAGATGTCTTTTCTTAGTAGTGGTTCTCCGCCGCTTATTCCAAACCAGGGGGATCCGAAGTTGTATACTTGGTCTACTATTTTTTTGGCTGTTTGTGTGTTTACTTCTGTGTCTTTGGCGTTTTGTGGTGTGTAGCTGCAGTATAGGCAGTTGCCTGTGCATCTTCTGGTGCATCGCCAAGTAACCATGTATAACGGTGCTTTCTTTGAGGACATAGACAAAAATTGTACCCTGCTATGATTCACGTTTTTTATGATAAAAGCATTTTTGTAAGGATTTTTTGACAAAACATAATATCTTAGTCAAGGTTTCTTGACTTAAACAAAGTATTCTAATATTATAATGCATAAGTGTAAAGTGTATTGGATATGACTAATTCAGAAGAAGAAGAAATATACTCTATCATGTTTAGCTCTTTGAAGCATCCCGTGCGCAGGAAAATCTTAAGGATGCTCTCAGATAAACCAATGAGTTTTTCTCATATGCTTGAAGAGTTGGGAATTTCTAGTTCTCATTTAACATATCATCTTGAAAACTTAGGAGAACTTGTATCTAAGACTAAAGAGGGAAGTTATCAGCTTTCTAAATTTGGTGAGGCTTCTGTGGATACTATGAAACTTGTGGAAGAAGCCCCAGTGGTTCGATCAAAGCAAGGATTATCTATGAAATGGAAATCGATAGTAGCTATACTGCTAATCGTCACTGTTTTTTTTGCAGGTTTTTCGGTTCTTCAATATAATTTTTTGAATGAGGCATCTGCGGAAAATGATTTCCTCATTTATGAAAATAACTTACTTGAGGCTAGGTATCAACAGCTTTTGGGTTTAAGTGCGGATACTGATAAAGCAATTGAGTTTATTCAGGATGTTATTCAATTTGATTTGAGTGAATATCATGTAGCGCTATTAAGTGATACAGTTGAGTTTAGGTCTGATTTAGGAGGAGTTGTTGAAGAGATCTTGCGATATTCACTTTCAAACAGTGAGGATAAAATTGATGTGGTTTTAAGGTTTAGGAATCAGTTTTTGTCTAGGTATCAAATCTATGTATTTGAGGGGTCTCCAATTTATTCTACACCTCAGCCTTACAACATGTTGGATGCTGCTGCAAATTTGCTTGAGCGTTACAAGTTATATGGAAACGCTTCCTATTTGGACCAAATGAGCAGTTTGCTTGATATGGTTGATGAGGTAAAAAATATAGAGATAATCAAGGGTAACATGAAACTTAAAATATCTTCATCTGATAAGACAACTGAGTTTTTCTGGCTGTACACTGAGAGCGGTGTTGATTTTTCACCTAAAAGTTTAAATTTTATTTTTGAGAATCGTGCTTTGAAACAGTTAACTGACGGGTGGTTCCTTTTTAAAACAGCTAGTACAGAAGTAAATGTTTCTCGTGAAGAGGCAATAACACTTGCTAGAGAAGCTGCAGAAATTTTCACTTGGGAATATGAAGGCGAGATTATCGGTAACTTTACTATTTTAGAGGTTCCTGTTGATGCTGAGTTTGTTCCTCATCCCAGGGAAGATTTTCTTAATCTGATTCCTTATTGGTATGTCACACTTTACTTGGATAGGATTTACCCAGGAGAAGTAAGTCGTATTGCAGTTGGCTTATGGGGTGACACGGGAGAAATCGCAGATATTAGAGCAATAACTATTTAATTTTTTTTGATTGAATATGTTAACTTAGGAAAAAGTATTAAACAATGAGTAAACTATGATCTGAAGAGGTCTTAGAACAAACAAGCTAGGCTTGATGGGATCCTTGGGTTAAACACGTAAAGGAGAAAAAAAATGAAAACGACAGCTACACTATTGCGTTGTAATTTTTATTTTTTCCCAACGATCCCCTAAGCCCAAATGCAACCCATCACAGGGTTATATAATACCTTTAGTTTTATGACTATAAAGGATTTTTATCAAGAAATCTTGACTAAAAAGCTGCAAGTTGAATTGTGTGTTTGGTCAAGAAAATTTGACTAAAAACTTCCATATACTAGTATGATAAACTTCCATAAACTATTATGATAAAAGGAATGTTTGAAGAATGGAGGGGCAATTGCATAAATTCTTGAAGCAATCCGTTGCACTTGAACTTCAGAGAAAAAACTATAAGCTCTATAATGAACCTCCAGAGTCTCCTTTTAGTCGATTATGGTGGCATTCCTATCGTCCTGATATTCTAGGATTACTCTCAAACAAATCCGTGCTGCAAGTTATTTTGGTAGAATGCGAAACAAAACCAAATCAGAAACGAGTTTTAGAGAAAACCTCCCAGATCAGAAGTGTTCTTTCCCTTCAAAAACAACTTTATGAGCATCATACAATTCTCCCTTTGCTTGTTATTCCACCATTAACTTTACATAAAGTTAATTGTTTAGCAATTCGACAATTTTGGGAGATATGGATTGTGAATCCTTCAGGAGTAATTTTGCACAAAATACTTCGCACTCACAACCAAGTTAAGAAATAAAGGTTTGTTCTACTTAGATTCATATTATTTCAAAAAAAGAGGTACGGTTAAATCAGGTTTGATTGATGCTTTTTATTTAGATTAGGAGAGTGTGTTCTGGAGGAGGTCACTTGAAGTGCGACTAGAAAAAGATAATATAGGATTTGTCTTTAGCCGTTGGCTATTTCTGATGCTAATTTTGCTTATCCCAGTTATTTCTCTTCAGGTTCAAAATGCTGGTTGTAAAAGTCGTCTTTTCTCTTTTGTTCAAATCGGAGACACACAATGGGCTAATCAAACCCAACTACAAAGCATTGTGGATTTTGTTATTGATAACAAGACCATTCTTGATATTGAGTACGTTGTTCATATGGGCGATATTGTTGAGGTTTATGATAATAGGACAGATTGGGAGATGAAGAATTTCACCTTCTCTCAGCTTTCTAATTTTGTTCCTTTTGGATGGTTGACTGGCAATCATGATGGAGAATCGCAGCGATATTTAGGGGCTGAATATTTTGCCTTTAAGGTTTCAAACTATCCAAATATGACCTCATCCTTTGATCAAGGACGAAACACTGCACAACATTTTAACTTTAGTGGAATTGAGATTCTGTTCGTAAACCTAGATTATTTCGCAAACGAAACAGCTTTGCAGTGGTTTGAAAGTCTATACCACCATTATAATGAGGCTGTTGTAGTTTTCTCAACTCATAGTTATCTTGACTTTTTAGGCAACTACACACAAGATACGATAAACTCAACATATTTGGATGCTTACCCACGAGTCAATCTTGTGTTGTGTGGACACATAGTTTATGCCGTCAATCAGCAGGTGAACAATAGACAAGAAATTAGATTTAGCTATCAACGGGTACCTGGTTATATTCCAGACTTAAGCGATTTCATTAGAATCTACACCGTTTATGATGATGGTACTGTTGATTCAATAACATATAGTCCACTTAGAAACCAATTCTTAACAGATGCTTTAAACCAATTCTCCTTTAATCTCTTCAGCGCACCAACCCTAACTCCATCGCCAACACCTTCTCCAATTCCAACCCCAACTCCCACTCCAACACCCCTTACTCCTGCAAACACACCTTCTCCAACACCTCCTCCTAGCCCAACACCTACCTTATCGCCAACATCAACCCCTTCACCCACTCCAGAACTAAATCCCTCCCCATCTCAAGAATCCCCTTGGGAAATTTATGCAATAGGAATGACATTATTCTTTTTTGTAATAGGCTTAATCGTATTCCTGCTTAGAAAAAAATAATCTATATCAAAAAGACGAAAAAAGCTGTATTGGAACTTTTAGTCAGGAGCAGTGTTATTTTATGTTGTTTTTTTATCTTTGAATTATGCTGATTTTCCAAAAAATAAAGAAATACCTAAGATTAGCAACGGGATTGTCCAAATGTCAGCTAGAAATACAAAATTTAGCATACCAATGAAATAAGAACTTACAAGATAAACACTATAGTGTAGTCCTATCATCATTAACGCTATGCCTATCCACTTTGCTGCTTTCGATTCAACTTTGCTTAAAGATCGAGCTGCTGAGATTGAAAATACGATAGCAAGGGTCATGAATACCGCAGAATTCAGAAAATCTATGGAAATATTTCCCATATCAAACCATCTAAACATGGCATTCACCCAAAGAGCTGAAGTGTATGTGACAAAAGATATTCCAGCCCACTTCCAAAAGCTTTGATCTACAAGGGTTTGTTTGTATTTGATTGTTTTGTAAGCTAGCATCGCCAAAAAAGGTGTTACCAACAGAAATTGCAGAAAATACCCTAATCCAAGATAAAAGGTTCCAGTGAATTCTTCTCTCCACAGATAAGGTGTATTCGGAATATATGAAACAAAATATGTGCTCTCTAAGATTAATGCAAGAAATACCAGGATTTTGATTCTTGAAAATGATTGGAATTTACTAGCCAGTAAGATCATGCTAAGCATACCTAAAAATACTCCGATTATGCGTGCAGTCAATCCTATGTGTCCTACCCAAAACACTATTCCAAGAAAACTAACGTATTCAACAACATCCGGATCAGATCCTGTTATGAATCCAAAAAAATTGTTATAGCTTGCAGATGTCCAATAAGCTACATAAATAAATAAGGTAATCAAGCATACCAGGATAAGGATTTTAGTATCAAATCTAATTTTTATTTTATCCAAAGTTTTCAACCCTAAAATTAGATATGTTTTTCTCTCTCTATTTGAGTAGGTTTGTATGCATGATTTAAGATTTTGCTTATTACCATAACAATTTAATACTTAATGTTTTGAACAACAAAAATAATTTCCCAACTTATCATTTTTATTTATTCTTGATACCCCTATACACAATTACTCCCAGAACTAGCAGAATTAGACCAAATATTATGACGAAGACGTCAAATTGGGTTATCATAAGCAAACAAGACATTAAACCAAAGAAAGCTATCACTGGAAATTTTCCAATGTTAAGGGGTACTCTAAAGGGTCTTTTTGCTTTGGGTTTTTTGTATCTCAACCATATTAATGAAAGGTTGACAAGGGCAAAAGTGATGAAAACTCCAAGGCTTGTTATGTTAGCAACTAGTTCTATGTCACCTAAGAAGATGAAAAACATGGAAAATATCATCATAGTTAGTATTGCTATCCACGGAGTTCTTGTTTTTTCGTGGATTTTTGAGAGAAATACCGGTAGGGCTGCATCTTTTGCCATTCCATAGATCATTCTTGATCCAACTATTGAGGTTATCAAAACAGTGTTTGCCGTAGCAAAAAGAGCGATGTATGACATTATCGAAAATCCATTAGGACCCAAAACTGTTGATACTGCATAGGATAAAGGGGCATCAGAGACTTGGAGAATTTGCCAGTCAGCTAAATTTACCACAGCTAATGCGACAAGTACATATAACACTGTTGTAAGTATTATTGAGAGAATTAGAGCTCTTGGAAGATTTTTTTGGGGATTTGTGGTTTCTTCAGCAATATTTACGATGTCTTCAAATCCTAGATATGCAAAGAACATCAAAGCTGCAGCTGCAAATATACCAGAAATGCTTGGCGCTTGAAGATAGTTTACAGCTCCGATTTGGCCTATTCCTAAGATCACTACTAAAAGTAAGCCTCCTATCTCTATTGCTGTAAATATTATGTTTACTGTTGAGGATTTTTCGATTCCAACAAAATTTAGCAGTGAAAGTAACACAACCAAAATTAGTGCAGTAAGTATGATTGGAAAAGTGAAAATAGCTTTGAAGTAGCTGGCAAATCCAAGAGCTACTGCTGACATTGATACTATGCCTGAAAATACTATTAACCAGCCAGTTAGAAAAGCTAACAATTCGTTTTTGAAAGCTCTTTTAACGTATATGTACTCAGCTGCTGCTTTGGGAAACATTGTTGAGAGTTCTGCATAACTCAATCCAGTAAATGAGCTAATTAGTGCTCCAATAATAAATGATAGCCAAACTGAATTGCCTGCAAGTCCTGTTGCTGGTCCAATTAAGACATATATTCCAGCTCCAAGAATTATGCCAACACCGTAAGTAACTGCTCCAAAAAGACCTACACTTCTATTTAGCACTATTTTATCCCATACTATTCGTTAAGTAAAGAATTTATAAGATTATCATAATTGTTGGAAAATCATTTACAAGGGTTATTTAGAATATCTTCAAAATGAAAAAAGTTATAGCTAAATTTTTGTTTAGACATCATCTATAATCTAGTTGATTTTAATAATGATACGCAAAAACGTAATCTTAATGATTGTTGGTGCGATTTTTTCTTTTTTCTTAGTTTTTTCTTTAACTTGCGTAAGTGTACATGCTCAAACTGAGATTGAATTTCTTCCAACAGACAAATTTGAGATTCCAAGTTACAATGGTGCTATCAGTTTTGATGCTGGAGGTACTTACGAGAATGCTAGTCTAGAAGAAAATTTGTGGAGTTTTGTGAGTTTGCATCTTGATGATTCAGGTTGGCTAGAAAGCCTCAATGTTTCAGCTAAAGACTCTAATTTGACTATTACCTCAATTCAATCATTTATTGACGAAACTTTTGCAGCACTTTTGAGCTATACTGTTGTGGGGAATGGTCAACAGAGCTTTAACTTGGGAATGGAGTCTGAGGGTGGAGTGTGGAGTGTTACCTTTAATGATGTTTTTATAGCTGAAAATGACGGATGGAAATTATTGCCTGATAACACAATAGCCATAACAGGTGCTTCTTCAAATGTTACCATTTTATACTTTATTTTTCCTAATCAGTTCGGAGGAAACTTGGGAGGTTCACCTCAGTCAGTTTATGAACAACATTCAGTTTTGATCGTAACTGCGGTTGTAGTTGCTGTTATGACCTTGATAACTGTAATAATTAGAAAAAGAAAACAAAACCAGTAGCTCGTATTTGAATTTTGAGATATTCTCGATAAACTAATAAACAAACACCAAAT
Organism: Candidatus Bathyarchaeota archaeon; assembly: GCA_026015145.1. Lineage (GTDB taxonomy): Archaea > Thermoproteota > Bathyarchaeia > Bathyarchaeales > Bathycorpusculaceae > AD8-1. The sequence goes on from JAOZGY010000075.1 coordinate 7,676, forward strand.
AAAATAGGGGCTAAGGAATTTCAAAGATGGTTTGGGAAAACTCCAGTATCCTGGTACTTTCAGTATTCAGCATTATTGTGGTTTTGGGAGTCATTATTATTCTGCGGTGGATAAAAGATAAAACTAAGAAAGTTAGTACTCTTCGACTTTTTATCCAGGTAGCTGCTGTGGTGGTTGTTTTTATGGGTCTTATTTTAGGTCCATTTAATACCCCTTTATGGGAGCCTCTAGGACCTGCGCCGCGGGATCGATTAGTTGGAGCTGAGTTTTTTGGGAACCAGTTTCCCGATGGTCTTTCTGTTCCTATTTTGGCTTGTTATTATGCTTCTGGAAGAACTGTAACGTGTCCCATTTGGCAAATTCAAGCCTATATTTTTCCGTTTTGGAGCCATGATGTCGGGTACTTTGTTTTCTATTCAACATCTGGTTTGGAAATGCTTGCTATTACTTTTGGATTGGTCATTGTGATGTCTGTTGTTTTAGGCAGATTTTTTTGTGGGTGGCTTTGCCCCTTTGGCTTATATATGGACTTGATTACTCGCATTAGAAAAGTTTTTAGAAAGAGACATTTGAGTTTTTCTGAGAAGACAAACACGGCTCTTGGACAGTTCCGTTATATTATCATTGCTATCTTTTTGATTTTGAGTGTTATTTTTGGATCATACTCAATTTTTGGTACTGAGCTTATCTCAGGAACTATACCGGGAGGACCCTTGGGAACTGAGGCAGGAATTGTAAGTAATATCAATGAGCCCTTTTGTTTGGTTTGTCCTATGAGACCTCTTTGTGTGTTAGCTTTATCGGCTGTGGGTTACATGGACTTTGAGTATGTCTCTCAAATAACATATGGTCCTTTCTGGGTGACAGGTTACTATTTGACTTCGATAAACATGATTATTTTTGTAGCAATCACAGTTTTATCATTGGCTTATAGAAGATTTTTTTGTCGTATCTGTCCCTTGGGGGCTCTAACTGCCCTGTTTAGCACTTTTACTCCATTCAAACAAATTGCCCTAACGCGCCTAAACAAGGATGAGCAGAAATGCACTAAATGTGGCGTTTGCAAGCGTGTTTGTCCAACCCAAGCCACTCAGATGTACGAAAAGAAGGGCGGGGATGTGACTGAATCAAGATGCATGCTCTGTGTGCGATGTATTGAAATGTGCCCCTACGAAACGGCGCTGACACTAGATTTCGCTGGGAAAACAGTTATGAAATCAAGAAATTGGCTTTAAGTACCTCTATTTAGATTTCTTTAGTGCTTTTGCACTAATGTTAACGATTTTACCCTTAATTTCCTCGGAAACATCAATACTGTAAGGAGTTTCTGATAAAATTTCAATATCAAGGAATCCAACATTTCTAATAATTTATAGATAACTCTCTTTTTTCATATCCTGCAATCTCTTTGATTATTAACTCCCTTTTTACTACTTATCCATTATTAGCTGTATTTTTTACCTTAACTGACAAATAGTTGAAATTCTTCTTTTTTC
>JAOZGY010000093.1 GCA_026015145.1 Candidatus Bathyarchaeota archaeon
AACAATAATTGAATGTTAAGAACAAGAGAATAAGAATAATGAATAGAATTTATTGCTCCAAGAATCATCCTGATGGTCTACAAACTGATCCCTACTACATAATAAGGGAAAATAAACTTTTTACAACCAATAGTCATCCTGATGGTCTACAAACTGATCCCTACTACATAATAAGAGAATAACTTTTTTGATCTTTTAGTTAGTTAAATAAACATCTACTTTTCTTATGATATCCCCTACTTTTTTTATGTGTACTTTTTATATGCAGGTAGTCATCCGCAAAAATCTTTTATCAATAAAAAACGATTTAGTAATTGATGGGATTTTTTGTGTTTGAGGGGGAGAAACGCGACATATTTTGGATTGGTTTGATTATCTTGGGTTTAGCTTCAGTAGGTCTCTTTGGAATATTTTGGATGGTAGCTGTTGTTATGTATCCAGAAAATCGCATAGAATTCCTTAGAGGCTTGGTTCCATTGATCATTGGTGGAGTTGTTTTCGTTTTCATAGGATTTTACATGATGAAGTCTGGTCTAAAAACATCTTAGGCTATGCAGCTGTTCAATTCTATCAAAAAATGGGAGTTACGAGGGAGATATCTCCATTGATATGGGATGCAAGTCTTATCTATGTGTTTTTAGTATATCCCTTCTTTTCTTTTTTTAGTCGCATGCATTCTATAAACGCTTTTAATTCCTCTTCACTTGGCTTACGATTGTATAATTCCTTGAAATAAGCAATGTAGTCTTTTTTACTCTTTATCATTGCCTTCATGTACGTCTTTTTGTTCCAAAATAGAATAGTCAGAGTAATATTTCCAGATTACTTGGAAAAATAATTCTTTTTTCTCTTAAAAAGCATACCACTTGTATAGTTCTTCCACTACTGAATCAGAATAACCATGGTTCTTTAGCATAGTTTTAAACTTGCATTCTGGTTTTGTTTTATTTTGTTTCACTTACTACTTTCCCCCAAACAATACCTAGAAGTTAACTATAGAGCACTTCTCTAGATTATTATTATATAGTCTCACTTAAGAATCAATATTCCAATTTTCGATACATTCTAAACGATCCATAGTTTATTGGGCTCGAAAAATCCTAGCGCTAAGAGTTCAATTTTAAACAAGAATCCACTTCACTTTTCATAAAATAATAACAAAAAAAACCATTATATTCATAAAAATCAGAAGCATGAAAAAATAATAATTAGGCAATAAACCATGATGATGAGCTTCTCTGTTTAATCAATTTTTTCAGCTAATTCATAAACAGATTTTGAAAAAGCATGATTGGGATACTTTAATGCAAAGAAAAATTTACTATCAGACTCTGGAAGATCACAAAAACATGGAATAACCATCTCCACAGGTTCATCAACGATTAATGGAAGCTTCTCTATTTGCTTTAAACTAGAAAAATCAAAAGGCACTTTATTTAAAATAATCTTTGTTTTTTTCTTAAACAATTTATAGAGATCCTCCAACATAAATTGAGAACCCTTTAAATCAGAACGTTCAAGACTGGTAACAATAAACGAAACATCAGATGTGAAAATAGAGTTAATTGAAGAATATCGAAGCCCAGGACTAGTATCAAGTATTACATAATCAAAATCAAGCTTATCAAAAAGATAGGTTTTAAGAGAAAGCATTATGCCTAGAGCTTGCATTTCCCATTTTCGATCTTTTGCAGACATATCTCTTATGGCTTCAGTTGATGGATTAGCTAATCCAACATACAAGTTCCCTTTCATATCATAGATGGAGCTGCAACAATTTAGAACTCTGTCTATTTTACAGGCTCGATTTAAGAAATCGTTGAGCCAAAATTTTTTCTGGTTTTTTTTAAATATTGTACAAAGACTAGGAGCACTAAAATCGAAATCGAAAAGACAAATTTTCTTGCCTCTTGAAGCAAGTATTGATGCTAGATTTACTGAAAGAAGTGTTTTTCCTGTTCCACCTTTATACGAATGAAATGTTATTATCATTTTTTCCCTTCGCCAGTATTATCTGGTTCAGGTTCTTCGGGTCGATGACTTTTTGGTCATCCTCTCAGCCAGATTCTATCTAGCTCCCCTTAGCTAAACCTGTAGTTGAAGTATAAGCTGTTATAATTTAATATTTATGAATTTCAATTCAGTTTATGAAGAATTTTTTTTCAAATTAGTAAATAAATCTTAAATATTATTGAAGAAAAACTTAACTTTTGTAATAAAAGACTCTCGCATACAGGTTTAGGTGAGAACTGGAAAGGTCTGTAGTTGAATAATAAGCTTTCATAATCCCTTAGACTGCAAGAGTCTCCCTTTGTCTCCTCTTTCTTCTTCAGACCCCAGAAAAAACTAATTTTTTTTGATTAAAATTTAATCCACCACCCCCACGACTGCGTTGATTCTTTCGAAATGAGTTGTTTTCATAGCGGTTTTTGTCCTGTGATCGATTTAGTAAGATGGGATTTCATTAATTTTAAACCTACGTTAAATTTGCAATACGAGGAATCCACTCTTTTCATACTCTTTTCTCATCTCCTCAACACTCTTTTGTGAACCCGTTAACGCTTCCAAAGCTGCACATTGACTTATTGATGAAGGACAAGCCACTATTGATAGGCTATTCTTCATCATCTCTTCAATTTCATAATATTCAAGGGAATCAATAATACACGCCTGTTCGCCTCTTAGTAAATCTAAATGCTTAAGTTAGTCTGTTGTATATCGACGATGAGAGCCAGAACAGGACCGATTAATCAAACTGAACTGAAAATCTCTAGAAACGCTTCTTCAGATACTCAACCATAGATTCGAAGATCTGTTTTCCGTCTCCATACATGGCTAATGTTTCTGTTTTTGTCCAGTCAGGTAGCTGCCAACCATAAAAAGCACGTTCAGGATGAGGCATCAAACCAAGAACTGTTCCAGTGGGATTGCAAATTCCAGCTATATCGTGGAAAGCACCGTTAGGATTCACCGGAAATTCACCATCTGCATACTTACCTTCTTTGTTGCAGTATCTGAAAACAAGCTGATCATTATCATACAACTGATTTAGATACCGGTTTTCATTTTCTTTTGAAAAGAGAAAGCGCCCCTCTGCGTGTCCTACTGGAATCCGCAACACTTTTTCTTTTGAAATCTTGTGTGTGAAAATACATCTGCCAGAGTTTTCATGCCTTATATAGACCCATCTGCAATTATATCCAATCGGAATGTTGGTTCCCAGAGATGCCTCCGGGTATTTGGTGATTCCTTTAAAGCTAGGAAGCAAGCCTGCTTCAACCAGAACTTGAAAACCATTGCAGATTCCCAGTATGAGTCTTTCATCATCAATGAAACGAGTTATATCACTTCGAAGTTTTGCAAGAGTTCTCGCGGCCCAGACGGCTCCAGCTCTTACATAATCACCATACGAAAATCCGCCTGGAAAAACAAGAGCGCTGTAATCAAGGAGATTTCTCTTCCTTTCTATCTCATTAAGGTGAACAACTTCTGCATTGACTCCTAACTCAGTTAAAGCTCTTTTTGTTTCAGCGTCACAGTTTGTTCCGCTAACCCTCAAGACACAAACGCGGACATCCTCTGTCTTCACACTGATGTACTCCTTGAATACCCTTCCAACTTTTCCTTAACTCCTGTAATTACCTGAATTTCATTTGCTCTATTTAATTCTTGGAGCTCTTCGATTAAATAATCAAACATTTTATGTATTACATTAAGAAAAACAAACGTTCTCTTGAAGGACGTGAATAACACCTTGTCGAGGATTAATCTACAGATGCTTTAAAGGTTGCGTTGAAAATAAATCCGCTCCTTCTTAAAAGTCAACCATTTAAGATTCCAGATTACTCATGAACTAAGATTCCAGATTACTATCACATCAAAAAAATAGAGGATCTTTAGAATCGAGAATTGAGAAGCAGTGGTGCAAATCATTTTCTGTTAATAGGTTACTAGTTAAAAATAAATTAATAGATAATTGAAAAAAAATTTGGTATCAAAATAATAGATAGGTTATCGCACGAAATTAGCTGTCCAGGATTCAGTCCATAATTGAACCGCAAATATATATAAACTCATTGATCATTAAAAATGTGAAATACAATTCATGAAGAGTGAATAAAATGACTGAAAATACTTTGCGTGTCGCTAAAATCAAAGACGGCACAGTGATAGACCATATCACAGCTGGATATGCGTTAGAAGTTCTAAAGATTTTAGGAATCAAAGGACGTGTGAAAAGTATTGTATCTGTTACTCTTAATGTTTTCAGTAAAACTATGGGTTCCAAAGACATGGTAAAAATTGAAGGAAGAGAACTAAAATCCGAAGAAGTAGACAAGATATCTCTATTGGCTCCACGAGCTAGCATCAACATAATAAGAAACTACAAGGTTGTAGACAAACAATTAGTAAAGCTCCCTAGTGTAATCAAAGAAATAGTTAAGTGCAAAAATCCTACATGCATCTCAAACAGCAATGAACCAATTAAAGCCACATTCCACGTGAAAATTCAAGACTCACTACACATAAAGTGCCATTACTGCGGTTTCATCATTGAAAAACAAGAAATCCCTAAACAATTCGAACAAAAATAATGATTTTACTAAAGTTTAGTTTATTTTTGTGTGGATAAACTTTCATAGGATAAATATTAAAGAAATTTGCCAAAATTATGCTTCCTTCATTAATAACTAGGCCCTTGACACATTTATCAAAAAAGCTGTTGGCTTCATAAGCTCAAGTTCCTTTTCACTAATAAACATGTTCAAGCTTTGTATTTGGTTTAAATGGCTAAGATAATTAAATTTCTTCTATACTATGAAACAAATCAATTCAGATATGATTAATAATATTATTAGGCTAGGTTTTTCTAAAAAAGTAGTCAATTGAAGCTTAGAGTAAATATGCCTCAGTTATGTACCTTTTAACTACACCCTGAGTTTGGAAGTAGTAAGCGATCTTAGATATTGAGTTTTTCATAAGAGTTATCCATCTATCTCTATTTTTATAATATGTTGGAACAATCAAATACTTTAGCTTTGAATAAAGATCAGTTAGTTCTCTTTTTCTTCTTTCTTCTACAGTAACTAATTCACTAGGATGTGGTCCTATACCCCAACCAGTTACACCCTCTATGCAACCTTCTATCCACCAACCATCCAAAATACTAAAATTAACTACTCCATTATGTGCTGCTTTCATTCCACTTGTTCCAGAAGCTTCCATTGGTGGAATTGGAGTATTAAGCCACACATCAACACCTGAAGTCAGTTTTGACGCAATAGACATGTCATAGTTTTCTAGATAAACGATTTTGATTTGTTCTTCAAGCTCTTTAGCATATCGATATATTTCTTTGATTAAGTGTTTGCCTTCAATATCTCTTGGATGAGCTTTTCCGGCAAAAATCATTTGAATTTTGCCTTTTTTGTTAATTTCCATTAAATTGTTGAGGTTTGAAAAAATAAATGTTGATCTTTTGTATCCAGTAGCTCTTCTTGCAAAACCTATAGTCAATATATTAGGATCAAGAGCTACAGTTGATTTGGTTTTTATGAAATTAAAAAGACTGTTTTTTGCTTTCAAGTGTGCATTCCAAATTTCAAGATTTGGAATTTCGCTTGCTCTTACCAAAAGAACTGGTTCATTTGCCCAGCTAGGTATATATTTGTCATATAATTGCCTAAAAAATCGACACGTCCATGAGAAAGAGTGAACTCCGTTAGTAACTGATCTTATGTGGTGACCTGGAAATATTTTTTTTGAGTAGCTCATATGTGCTTTTGATACACCATTTACATATTTGCTAAGATTTAGAGCTAAATATGTCATGTTCAGGTTTTCTTGGCTTGCATATTGTTTTACAGTTGAGAGCATGTATTGGTTCCCAAGCAATTCTTGGAAGAGGTCATACGAGAATTGATCAAATGCAGCTTCTATTGGTGTGTGGGTGGTAAAAACACATTGATTTTGAACTTTTTCGGAATTTAAATTATTTTTCTTTAGTAATTCTAGTGTTAAAAGAGCTGATTGTCCTTCATTCATGTGGTATTTACTAATTTTAAGTGCTAAAGCTTCAAGAATTCTGGTTCCACCAATTCCAAGCACGATTTCCTGCTTGAGTCTATATTTTTTGTCTCCTCCGTAGAGATAATCTGTAATTCTTCTATCTTCTGGAGTGTTACTTTCTAAATCGGTATCTAGGAAAAATATTGGGATCAATCCACCGGTTGGACTTCGATGTTCATATAACCATGCTTGGATCTCTACAGGTTGGTTTTCAATTGTAACTGTGGCTGTTTTTGGGATTTTAAAAAGAAATTCAGATGGGTCCCAGTTATGTGGTTGTTCTTGTTGGTCCCCGTTACTAGAGATTTTTTGTTTGAAGTATCCTTTTCGACTCACAAGAGTTAAGGCTACCATATCCAACTTTAAGTCAGCACTAGCTTTGACAATATCCCCCGCAAGAATACCTAATCCTCCACTATAGGTTGGAATGTCATTGGCTATACCAATCTCCATTGAGAAATATGCAATTTTTGGATCTTCAAAGAAATGTTGTTTGCAATTCTTACTGCAAAAGTAAAATTTTTTACTCCAAAATGTATCGCATACTATTTCGAGTCTTGTTTTCATGTTTTCTATATCTAGTTTTGTTCCACAGACAGGGCATCCCAATAATAGCGATTTTTCCAAGAAACATCACCAGCAATACTACTATTCTAATATCATACGATATAAGTAAGAATTATTCTTTTTGTAATCACATACTTTTTATTTTATAGTTTTTTCCTCATAATTATTTAGAAAAAGCTGTTTATCTGCTTTATTAATTCTTAATGTGTATTTGAAAGTGAAGATTTTTCTTTTATTATCAGGCATTATTTATGCTTGGTTTCTTGTTGCAGTGGTCATGGAATTCATGTTTTGAGACAACAGCGATATTATCGTGTTTAAAACCACAGTCCCAGCTACATTCCCACTTTGATTCAATATTTTTTCGTCTTGCCATAAAATAGATGTGTTTACAAAAAAAATAAAAATATTCAACAGTTTTTTTTACAAAAAACTGTTGGTTATAACTCCTAAAGCAAAGTAATAATAGCTGGTTTGTTGGAATGCTAAGACATATCAAAATTAAAGAATGAAAATAATGAAAAAACCATTGTTTCGCTACAATTGTTATTTAAAAACCTAAATTTTATTTCTAAATAAAAATCACTCTATCAGTTTTGTTATCACTATCTAGTGTTTTGATGGATCAAGAATTATGTATAATATGTTGTTTCCTCGAAGCAGCACGTTTCCATAATTAGTAAGTAGTTGTTCTGCTTTGCATTCTGTTGCACCTTCAAGAAGGATATTCATATGTCCATCACATTTTATCATGTTTCCTTTGTATTCACAACCATTTTTTAGTACAACACCAATGTTGCCGCGTAATTGTTTAACAAGAACATTAAGGGGTTTTTTACTTGGTTCTATCATAGCATTGTTTCCTCAGGATTAGTATATCCATATCCAGAAGCCATCATATATAAAAGTTTTACCCAGAGATTGCCCTCTTTTAATAAGTTTGGCTTATTCAAAGGCGCTTTGCGAGTAATAAGCGCATTTTATCGATTTTTAGCAAAAGATTACTTCTTAGGGTTTTTTATTTAGATAATGATCTTATGGTTAGCCCATTTTTCCTCTGATCTTGGTTATTATATCATCTTCAATCCACTTTTCACCCTGAATCGTTAGTTTAAAATCAGTTTTACTAGGATTTGGTTTGAAAACTTTTCCTCGTTTAGTCATCTCATTTAGACGTGCAGGAACCATGCTTTTAATTCCGCTTGATTCCAAAAGCTTTGTTATTTTTGATGCGGTGTTGCTTTTCTCCTCGGATCCATATAAGACTAAACCCACAGCTTCATAATGCGTGAGTTTTTCGCGGGTCACAATAACTGGCCCTTCAGTTGTTATCTCAACAATACCCTTAAGTTGAGCACCTGAAGGAGTCATTTTATTAGAGACAAAATCAGAAACAGACTCCACAAAATTCTCCGGCATATCTTCTAAAATAGAGAGTATTTCTTGTGGAGATTCGCCCTCGATTATGACTTCTCCAAAAGGAGTTTTGATTCGGGTTTGAATCTTATTCATTTCTTCTTACCGCCCTTTTGAGCAGGTTTTTCTTCCGCTAGAATATAAACAAACCCTGAATTGGTACTCCATCTACGAACCATACCTTTTTTCACAAGTTTACTAACAGCTCTTGTTAAGACTGTTTTTGAATACTTGAGATTGTTACTTTTAACAGCATCTTGTAGCTCCTCCATGGTTCGAGGACGCCATTTGCCCCAATTTGTTTTTAAAATTCCTAAAATTGCATCTTCACTACTTTTAGATGCAGTAATTTTAGGGTACTCTTGAGAAGTTTTCTTGGATTTTTGTTTAGATGCAGTTGGTTCAGTTTTCACTGTGAGAGTTGTAACAGTTTTAGGTGTCAAGCTATCAAATGCTTTATGAACATTTGTAATTAACTTTGGAAGTTTTTCAATTGTGTTAGTAACGTTTTCGTGCGTTCCTTTAATTTCTATTTCATATTCCCCTAATTTGACACGAAAAGTAAAAGGTTCAGATTTTCCTACTTTTTTTAGTTCTTTTTTAATTTTTTTTGGCATTGTAATTATCCTTCTGCGTAATTATTTTCAATCTAACATGACGTGGATTTTTCTTGAGTTCTACAAGATAATATGTTATGTTTTTAATTGTTGATATATGCTCAAATTGCTTATAAACCAATAGTTAAATTCCATTATGAAGAAATTTTTTGTTAACTTTCTTGTCTCCTAAATAAAATAAATAATTTTTTTAAGCCAATGCTTTTTTCTCTTATTCGATCTTAAGGGTATTATTCGATAGACACAATTTTTATCTGTTCAGTAAATTAATAATAATTGGGGAGTATCGGATAATGGATAATGAAGTAAAAATCAGAGTTTTAAATGAAAATGATCTAGATGCTGTAGTAGAAATAGACAGAAAGGTTTTAGGAAAAGAAAGACGAGCATTCTGGAAACGAAAGATTGCATATACTGATATTTATCCTAGACCCGCGTTAGTTGCAGAGCTAGAAGATAAGGTAGTTGGTTTCATAATGGGCTATGTAAGTGGTTGGGAATTTGGAATACCTGACACTATTGGATGGATTGACACATTAGGAGTTGATCCAGAATACCAACGTCGCGGTATTGGAAGAACCTTATTTCAAGCATTAATTGAAAATTTTAAGCATAGCGGAAGAGAAAAAACTCCTGAAGCAAAAGAACCTAAAAAATCAAAAATAGAAGGAGTAAACGTCGTTTATACATTAGTAAATTGGAACGATTGGGATTTGGTACAATTTTACAATAATATGGGATTCAAAAAAGGAGAAATGCTTAATCTCCAACTAACAATACGCTAAATATTTTATAAATACCCATCTAAGATTTAATATCAGTGATTATTCCTAGCTCATTAGATGCGCTATTTTTTTCTTTAGAATTTTTGATACTAAAGCAGGATCTGCTTTTCCTCGAACTTCTCTCATAACAGTCCCCATAAGCAATCCAAAAGATTTCTGATTATACATTTTAAAAGTTTTTTTGTTTTCAGCAATTACACGATCTACAATACTGTTTATCTCATCTATTGAATACATTTTCAAGCCAAGAGAATCTAGAACAACAGATAGTTTTTTTGAATCATTTTTAGAAAACCACACAAAAACATCGGATATTGCCTCTTTAGTTAGCTTTCCTTTGCTTAAACCCATAAAAATCTCCATCACTTGATCATATGGTACTTGCTCAACTTTAACTCCTTCTCTTTTTAAAGCCTTTAATGTTTCAGTTAAAAACACCGCTACAGTTGTAGGATTCACTTGACTTTTTTTACAAATCGATTTGAACAACAGATAATACTCAGAATTTACCAGTTGATTTGCTAATTTCTTGTTAAGTCTATATTTTTTTATTAATCGCTCAATTTTTTTTTCTGCAGGTTCAGGCAAATTTGATTTGATTTTCTTCACAATTTCTTCTCTGATCAAAAGTGGGGGAATATCAGTCTCTGGGTACATTCTCGCAGCTCCAGGTCTTGGCCTCATATATCGAGATGTACCATTCATCACAGCTTTTCTTGTTTCAGCTGGAACTCCTATTATCACTTCTATAGAGCGATCAACAACCGCATCCAAAGCAGCCTCAGAATTTTCATATGAATCAGCAACAAAAACCACTGCATCCTGATCAGCAGCCTTAACTCTTTCTCTAAGAAGTAGAATCTCTTGTTTTGTTATATCATATGCAGGTATTTCGTCAGTATGAAATATTCCACCAACTCTTCCCCAATATCTTGCTCTATCTGCTAGTTCTAATCCTAAACGAAAGTTAGGCATGAGTTCTCTCTTAAGAAAACCAGCAAAGCCTTGAAGTTTTACTGCGTAAACTCGTTTTTTCTTCTGCATAGCTTTTCTAATAACTTTACATTTTGTTTTACTGAAAACATTAGTTACATCAATAAAATTTCTTTCGAAAGAATCTTCAGATAGATTTTGTTTCTTTAATTCATTGCTAATCTTTATCAAATTTACTTGGCGCTTAATTTCATACTCTAAAACTAAAGAAATTAATTCCAGTTCTTGAACTCCTTTAATCTCAATTAAAGCCCCTTTAGAAAGGGAAATGTTAAGATCTTGTCGAATAGTACCCAATCCTCTCATGACTTTTCCTGTATCTCTAAGAATTCTTCCAAGCACAAGTGCTACATCTTGTGCTTCTTTAGGGGAATAAATTACAGGAGCTGTTGCTATTTCAATAAGGGGGATACCTAAACGATCCAACCGATAACGAATAATTTCTCCATTTTTTTCTGCACCTGTTTTTCTGGCAGCATCCTCTTCTAGACTAGCATGTTGTATTGGCACTTTTTTTTCACCAATTTTTATCCATCCATCCATTGCAATAACACAAGTGCGTTGAAAGCCGGTCGTATTTGATCCATCTATTACAGTCTTTCGCATGATATGGATCTCATCAACAGGCTTTGCATTCATCATTAAAGCTGCAGTTAATACTGTCTCCACTGCTTCATTGTTCAGAGAATGTGGTGGTTCCTCATCCATTTCCACAAGACAAGAACTAACCTCGTTGGATTCATATCTCATTATAATTCCTTTCTGGAATTCAAAAAAAGCAGCAGGATCTACCTGTCCTAGTTCACTTTGAGTAGGACGAAGTCTTCTCAAAAAAACAAGCTCAGGATCATCTTTGAACAAAAGCGGCTTGCATTCACAAAAAAGTTTACAAGCTGTATTAAGCTGCTGATGAATTTCTAAACCAATCTTCAAACCTAGTTTGGAATAGTCATTTGACATCTTTACAACCTCCTTTAGTAAGAATCTCATCTGGAAGTGTTCGCGAAGAAAATTCACCAATAATATTAGTTTTCAAGAGCTTTTTGGCTTCTTCTGGTTGCTCAGTTTGACCTAAAACCCACATTAGCTTAACAAGAGCCGTTTCTGGAAACATATCCTCTAATGGTATTACACCAATATTCAGTAAATCGCGACCTGTATCATAAACATGCATATTTACTCTACCCCAAATACATTGAGAAGCTAATCCTACAACAACACCATTTACTATTGCATTTTCTATTGATTCAAAACAATATTTACTAACATGCCCCAATCCAGTACCTTCAAGAATCAATCCTCTGACTCCGTTTTTCACGTGCCAATCGATTACCTTAGGATCAAAACCAGGATAGAATTTAACTAATACAGCACTCTCACTAAATTTTGGCTTTAAAATCATTTTCCTTAATGGATTTCGTTTCTTGAAATCTTTTGCAAGTACAGTAATTTTGCCTTTAGCTACTTTAGCTAAGGGAGATGCGTTTACTGGTTTAAAGGTGTCTCTTCGGCTTGTATGACACTTTCTAACTTTAGTGCCTCTATTAATTACGATAATCTCATCAGAAAGGTTTTCATGCATTGCTATGGCAACTTCTGCAAAAGATGCCCTAGATGCTACTTTAACAGCACCAATCAAATTTAGTGCCGCATCTGAACTTGGACGATCAGATGATCTTTGAGCCCCAACAAATATTACTGGAACTGGAAGATCTTGAAGTGCAAAACTAAGTGCAGCAGCTGTATAAGCCATGGTGTCAGTACCATGAGCCACAACTACTCCATTGACTCCTTGTGATATGTGCTCTTCGATTTTTTTTGCAAGTTGACTCCAATGAGTTTGAGTTATATTTTCACTGTAAAGACTAAACACAATTTCAGTTTTTATCCGTGCAATATCTGAAAGTTCTGGAACAACACCATAGAGATCTCTAGCAGACAATGCCGATCTAACCGCACCAGTTCTATAATCAACTCGACTTGCTATTGTTCCTCCTGTGCTTAGAATAACAACTTCTGGAAGGTTAGGATTCTGCTTTGGAATAGAGGGAATAGCAAAAGAAGGTTTAGTTCCCTTACCGATCCTCTTGATTATCGTCTCTGACGTAACTTTAATACCAAGATTATAACCGTTCTTTAATTTGATAACAACATGTTTATCATCACCAGATTCTGAGCGAGGAATAAGAATACCTTCAAAAACCTTATCTTCCTTTTCAACTCGAAGTATATCCCCAATTTCACATGAAGAATTTTCAAGCGCTTTAAGAACATATCCCCGATATCCTGTTTTTGTTTTTTGATCCAAAGCCTTATTTCTCCAATTTCTTTTAAACATATTAATAGAATTACCAAATTATATATACCACTTTCACTTTTTCTTGTGCAATCCAAAACCAAAAACCCCCATCCCCGACCGTCCAAACATCACCAAGCTAAAAGGAAAAACAAACCTCACAAACCTAAACATAGCCCTATTCAAAACCTACCGGAACATAGCATCAAATAAAATGAGAATCTGCAATGAGATTGTCTCTGATGTTCTCCTAGATTACGGAGCGAAAACAACTCGAAAGTGGATTGCTGAAATGATTACTGATCTTACTTCAAAAGGCTTCACTATTCTAGCTGTGATGAATCCAGAAATGCATCCTTCAGACCAAGCTGGGGCTGTAATTGATTTATTTGATGGAGAAATAAGCATCACCCAAACTGAAGATCCACTAGAATGCAGGAAATTTATCCGAGTAGAAAAACTTAGAAACCAAGATTACATCAAAAACCCAATTTGTATAACTAAATAAAAAAGAGGCAGAAAAATTGAATCAAAAAAGTGATTTTTAAAACTTTAATTGTATATTTAATCAGTTAATGCCGTTAAAATCTTGATTTGCAACAAATCTAATATACCCATAATGCTCTGAAGAGAATAGGTATAGCCTGTTGATTGAAGAGATAATAGTCAGTGGATTAATTTTAGGAGGTTTATACTCACTACTATCCATTGGATTCTCTTTAATTAAAGGTGTAGCAGGAATTCTTAATCTTGCACATGGCGCTCTTTACCTGATTTCTGCTTATTTGATATATTCACTATTGCCTCTTGGATTGGCACCATCAATTATTATTTCACTTGTTCTAATCGTTTTAATTAGCTTGGTAATCTACAGATTAATTATCGGGCCTTTGCGAGAAAAAGAGCTCAGAGCTGCAGTAGTAACCCTTGCATTGGCATTAGTTATTCAAGAGGCAATAAAGCTCATCTTTGGTCCTGAAATCAAAAGTACTCCTAATCTTGTCTCTGGTTTTTCTACAGTTTTGGGTGTTCGAGTAGTAAATCAAAAACTATTAGCTTTAGTGGTTGCTATAGCCATCACAACAGCTCTATGGTTATTTATTCAAAGAACAAAACAGGGAAAGGCTATACGAGCAGTGGTTCAAAACATGGACGTTGCCAGGTTAGTTGGCATAAACATAAGAAGGGTATTAATGATGTCCATGGGAATATCTGTGCTACTAGCCGGCTTTGCCGCTGTTCTTTTTGCGCCAGTTTACTTCATATCTCCAACCGGATGGACAATACTATTTCGCACTTTTCCAGTAATTGTTCTAGGAGGCTTGGGAAGCATTAAAGGAAGTTTCGTAGCTGCTTTCATTCTTGCTTTCGCAGAAAAAATAGTAGAGTACACTTGGGGAGGAGGCTATATTGTACAAATAGTTACTTTTGCCATAATGATTTCTGTTTTATTTATTAGACCTACAGGTTTGTTTGGAAAATCCACTCAGTGAAGGATAAAACATGGTAAATATGAAAAATCTAAAAGAAAACATATCCAAACGAGGACTTATTTTCGTAATTCCTATTCTGCTACTTCTATTTCCTATCCTCACAACTGATTACTACATTCTAACTATACTAATTACAGCTAATATCTACGCGGTTTTTGCATCAAGCTGGGATCTTTTAGGTGGAGTAACTGGCCAATTTAGTCTTGGCCAAGCCTTGTTTTTTGGCGTTGCGGCTTACATGTCTGGAGCCCTAAACCTATACTTAGGATTAGCACCTTGGATGACCATACCATTAGGAGGAGCTTTTGGAGTAATTGTTGGATTTCTTGTGGCACTCCCCAGCCTTAGATTAAAGGGTGCATATTTTGCTATAACCTCGCTGATCTTTCCCGGGATTTTGGCAACTCTAATCTTGATGTATCCTGATATAACTGGAGGAGATTCAGGACTTTATGGGCTTTCTTCGATTTCCAGTGAAATCTTAATTACATATTATGCTTCGCTGCTCCTAATGATTGGTTCAATATTTGTTCTTCTTCGTATTGCAAACTCAAATATGGGATTAATATTTAGATCAATTCGCGACGACGAAGACGCCGCTGAAGCAACGGGAATTAACACAACAAAATACAAGTTCTATTCATTCGCTATAAGCGGCTTTTTTGCAGGAATAGCGGGCGGATTCCAAGCTCATTTGCTAATGTTTGTGGGACCCTATATTTTCAACGCTTTTTACTCTTTTCAAGCGATACTTTTTGCTGCTTTAGGAGGAATTGGAACAATCATCGGATCAGTAGGAGGAGCATACTTGATGTCTATTTTAAATGAGGTTCTAAGAGATATAGCTGAATTTCGAGTGATAGTTACTGCCATTGTTATGCTTCTTGTATTTCGATTTCTTCCAAGAGGATTATTAAGAGAAATCACTAGGCGATTAGGACTTCCTTTGGGGTTTTGGAGTGGTTTAAAGAAGTTAAGGAGATCAAAAGATGAATCCGATTCTTGAAACCAAGAACCTACACAAACAATTCGGGGGATTAACAGCAGTAGATAATTTTAGTCTCCAAATAAAGGAGGGGGAAATCTTGGGTCTGATTGGCCCTAATGGAGCGGGCAAAACAACGTTTTTCAATTTAATAACAGGATTTCTGAAACCTGATTCAGGAATTGTACTGCTTAAGGGTAAAAATATTACAAAACTCAAACCCCACAAAATTGCTAATCTTGGAATGGTTAGAACCTTTCAGATTATAAAACCCTTCAAACAAATGCTAGCTGTGGAAAACGTTGCTGTTGCATGTTTGTCAGATAGAGCAAAGAGAAAAAGAAATGGTGATGATATTCTCTCTAAAACTCTTAAATCCTTGCGGCAAGTTGAGATAATTCCACCTGCTGAAAACATGTTCAAATTAGCTAGTGAATTATCCCATGGATACACTAAACGCTTGGATATTGCTCGAGCTCTTGCCCTTGAACCTGAAATTATATTATTAGATGAGCCTTTTGGCGGATTGGGTCTAAAGGAAACACCCATTATGAATTCGTTAATTAAGAGATTAAATGAACAAGGATTAACAATAATTATTATTGAACATAAAATGCGAGAACTCATGAAGCTCGCTCACAGAATAGCTGTTATGCATTTTGGAGAGAAGATCGCTGAAGGAACACCCAAAGAAATCTCCAAAAACCAAAGGGTATGCCAAGCCTACCTGGGTAAAGAGGGAGACGAATTGTTTGTTTGAAGTTAAAAATCTATCAGTATATTTTGGAAAAGCCCAAATTCTACATAATGTTGATCTGAGAGTAAATAACAATGAAATTGTTGCAATAATTGGACCTAATGGAAGCGGAAAAACAGTTCTATTGCGTACAATATCTGGTTTACTAAGACCCTCACAAGGAGAGATAGAGTTTTTTGGAGAAAGAATAGAGGGGCTAGCAACTCATGAGATTGTGAAAAGAGGTATCGCACATTGTCCTGAGAGAAAAAAGCTATTTCCAGATATGACTGTAAAAGAAAATGTTGAGTTAGGCGCTTATTTACGCAAAGACTCGTTAAAAATTGAGAAAGATTTAGAAAAAACTATGGACCTTTTTCCATTGCTTGAGGAAAGAAAAAATCAGGAAGCAAAAACTTTGAGTGGGGGTGAGCAACAAATGCTCTCTATTGCGAGAGCAATGATGTCAAATCCAAAATTATTGATGCTCGATGAGCCATCATTAGGATTGGCCCCTTTGATAAGGGAGAAATTGAAAATAGTTATAGGTGAGATCAACAAAGCAGGGGTCTCAATCTTGATTGTTGAACAGGATCTTGGATTGGCTTTAAGTCTTTGCAGTAGAGGGTATGTCTTTGAGCAAGGAAGAGTATGTTTGGAAGGAAGCGGAAAATACCTAAGAGGAAATCCCCGAGTAAAAGAAGCATATTTAGGATTAGCTTAATCGATTATTCAAATAAAAAAGATCTACCTATTCGTCCCAGGGTCCAGCCCAATCAGGGAAAGTGTAGGTGGCTTCTGCTTCCTCCATGATCTTTTTGGGGTAAACAGGTACTTGCTGTCCATTTTGCCATTGAGATAACATTACTAATGTGTAATCTGCTTCAGGATCATTCAGATTTTCTCCAACTAAAGGATCATGAGATGAAGTGAATACAAAATTTCTTGCACCTGAAGTCTCAACGCTAGTTTCTTCTAAAGCTTCAATAACCGCATCTGTTTCAATTGTTCCAGCTCGATTAATCGCAGTAGGCAAAATAAAGCTTATAGCATCATAAACAAAACCAGCAAAAGCAGTTGGTGTTTCACCCCATCTATTTATGTAATCATCTCGCATTGACAAAGTTTTACTGGTTAAAGGATATCCTATGACAACTGGAAAAGCAGGAGTAATTACGTTATCACATTTACCCTCCGTCCAATCCCATGATTCAGGAGTACTAGCTCCGGGAAGGACCCCGCCATAAATAAGGACTGGGGATTCACGATTATACCACTCCTTTGCGAAAGAAATTCCTGAGCCAATACCCCAAATTAGAGGAATTAATACATCTACATCTGCTTCCTCGGCTGCAGCAAAATAGCTTGAAAAGTCAACTGTGCCTGGTGGAAAAGTTCCTCGATATATAAGATCAAAATCATGCACATCAGGTAAAACGCTATCCAACCCCTCTGTAATTCCTGCATTTATGACCGAATCCTCGGCTAAATAACCAACCTTATTAAAACCAGTATTTTCTCTCAAAAGCAATAAACTATCTGTCATGCCTAGAAACACTGATGTTGCATTAAATAAGATGCGGAAATAATATTTGTACTTTGCATAATCATCTATTACTCTTTGACTCAACTCGTTTGAAGTTCCAGTAATTGCAATTAAGATTTTCTCATGGTCGGCAACAATATCTTGACTTACAAATGCTGCTTGACCATCAACTTGCCCTAAAACAAAATCTACATTATGATATGTTAATAATCTGGTTAAGGCTGAGCTAATTGTATTAACGTCTAAGCTGGTTTCAATATCATTATCCTCTCCAATCACCTCAATTTGTCTTCCCAAGATACCTCCTTCAACGTTAATTTGTTCAGCAGCTAAAACAGCACTTTGCCAAGCACTACCACCAAGAGTAGCATCTAAATCCGCAAGAATGCCAATCTTGATGGTATCAGAAGATTGATCTTGACCAGTCAACAAAAGATATGTAGCACCACCACCTATTGATGCGACAACAATCACGGCAACCAAAACTATTGACTGAATCTTAGTTAAAGCAGAAGAATTAAACATTAAACCAATCTCCATCAATAGAGAATCAATTAATATAAATTTAACTTTTTTCAAAAAACCTATCAGAAAACAATAATAAACAAATAAACCAAATACCAAAGTCCAGAAAATTATTTGAATCCTTTATTCCTTATTATTGTCTTTGTGGATATTTTTGCAGGACAAGCAATTAAAGAAACTCTTAGAAAAAGCTAAAGAATATGAGGAAAGCTACAACTGGATAGAAGCCGCAAAGATCTACAAGAAAGCCTATTATTTAGAATTGAGGAAAGGTGCTTTTGTTGAAGCAGCATATTTTTGTGAAAGACTGGGGTTTTGCTATTGTAAAAAGGCGTTTCAAGCTACAACCAATAATGAATTTAGAAAACACATGAAATTAGCTGTCAATGCATACAAAAAAGAGGAAAAAATTTTCAAAGAACTACGGCAAGAAAAGAACCAAGGTAGAATCAACCATGCAAAGGGATTAATTGCTTATGTGCGTTCATGGTTGGAAGCTAATCCTAAGAAAAAAAAAGATCTTCTATCCCAATGGTGGATCCTTGAGCACCAAGTTCTAAATGAATACGAGAGATCAGGTAATTTGCAGGCAGTTGGCAGAACAATCAACGACTTACTTGAATACAACCAATATCATCGCTACTTCCTTTTATCAAACCGTCAAGAATCTGAGAAGAATTTAGTAGAATGTCTCAGTCTTGCCAAAAAAGCAATCAAAATATTCTCGAAACTATCCGACAACTATGAACTAGCAAGATCATACTGTTTTGCCAGCTGGTGGCATACTTGGAGTCCGTGGTTTTTTGAATCTACAGAAAAAGTTGTAGAGTTAAACCAAAAATGTGAAAACTATGCAAATAGAGCTTTAGAACTCTCCTTAAAAACTAAAGATGCATGGTTAATTGGCTGGTCATATGTAGTAGCTTTTAATGCAGCTCAATTATGTAATTGGAATCCAACCTTAGGCAGAGAGTACGGTGAAAAAACCTTAGAGTATGGGACAATTGCTAAAGACAATTTTCTAATTGGATTTGGCAACGTCTTTATAAACATTTCAACCACACATCTGGCCAGCCTTTTAGAGGATCCTGAAAAGCAAAAAGAGGGATTTAATAAAGCAATTAAAAGTGGTCAAAAAGCTATAACACATTTTCTGATTATAAATGAAATACCCGGTATTTGTACTTGCAGTGCATTTGTCATTGATTCATTTGCAAACCTAGCTGCAATTGAAACTGATCCTACAGCAAGAATTCAAACACTTGAAAATGCAAATAAAGTTATTGAAGAGGGATTAGAGCTTGGGAGAGGTTGGAAAAAAAGTTCTGGAGGTCTTTTCCGTTCTTTAAGTTATCAATTGTTAGCACTTTCAAAAACAAAAAGAAATGTTGAAGAAAAAAGAAAGTTACTTTTTAAGGCTCTATCCTATGCAAAAAAATATTTTGTCTTTGTGGAAGAAACTTATCCATTTAGTTACCTAATGTTAAGACTTGGCTATTATCAATTGGCTTTAACTCAAGATGAGTTAGCCAAAATAGAAACAAGCAACATCAAAAAGATCAAGCTTTTGAAATCCGCTACAAAAGCTATGGAAAAAGCCATTAAAGTAGTAGAGAAAAAAAGGAAATTAGTTCAAAGTAAGTGGACTATTGGATTAGTAGGTCAATATTATTATAAACTCGGAGCAATTCTTCAACAAACTTACTCTCTAAAAAAAGAAGAAAATACATTTATTAAAACAATCAAAGCGTATCAAAATGCAACATTAGCCTTCAAAAAAGCAGAGCTACCCACCCACATAGCAGAATCATATTGGCATATAGCTCAACTTCAAGATCAACTAAGTCAACATCAAGAAGCATCACAAAACTATGAATTGGCATCTAAATCATATGATCAGGCATCAAAAAAGATTCCCCAACTCAAAGAATTCTATAAAAATTATTCTAATTACATGAATGCTTGGAGTCAAATAGAACAAGCAGGATACAACCACTCAATTGAGGAGTATGACAAAGCTAAAGAACACTACGAAAAGGCTGCAAAGCTTCATGAATCCACTGATCAATGGAAATATCTTACTCCCAACTATTCTGCATGGGCAAGTATTGAAAAAGCTGAAAGCTTAAGCAGAAAAGAGAAGACTATAGAAGCAAAAAAAGCGTTCCAAAAAGCATATCAACAATTCATCAAGGCAAAAGAATCTATTAAACAAAAGATAGAAGAAATCGAATCACAAGACGAAAAACAAATGACTATTGGATTGTTGAAAGCTTCCGATCTTAGATCTAAATATTGTCAAGCAAGAATCCTTCTAGAAGAAGCAAAACTATTGGATAAAAAAGGCAAGTATTTACAGAGTTCAAAAAACTATGGAGAAGCAGCAAAAGAAATTGAAACAATTCAAAAGAAATTAGAAACTGAAACTGAACAAAAAGAACTAAAATTAATAACAATACTATGCAAAGCATGGGAAAAAATGGCTTTAGCAGAAGGAAAAACTTCTTCTGAAATATTTATCAAAGCAGCAGAACTCTTTGAAAACGCAAAAAACCTTAGTCACACTGAGAAGACAAGTTTATGGGCGTTAGGCAATAGCAGTTTTTGCAAAGGATTAGCAGCTCAACACAAATTCCAAAATACATTAGATAGATCGTTTCATTCAAAAGCAAACAAGTATGTAAAACAGGCAGCAAATTACTACAAACAAGCAGGTTTTCAGGTTGCATCTGAGTATGCAAAAGCTACACAACGCTTGTTTGATGCTTATTTGTATATGAATAGTGCTGAGGATGAGGTTGATCCTGGGAAGAAAACCAAGTATTATCAGCTCTCTGAAAATCTTTTACAGATTGCTGCTGGTTCATTTATGAAGTCTAAACAACCTGAGAAAGCAACTGAAGTTAAAAGAATCTTAACGACTGTTCGAGAAGAAAAAGCACTTGCCATTTCGTTAAATGAGGTTATGCAAGCACCCTCAATTGCTACAAGCACTTTGTCTTTTGCTACTCCAAACCCAACCAGCGAAGTCTCTGTGGGTCTTGAACAGTTTGAAGGTGCTAATATTCAAACGAACCTAATTGCTGATATTAGTGAAGTTAGGGTTGGTGAATCGTTCTGTTTGTCAGTGGAGTTTGTTAATGCTGGAAAGGAACCAGCATTGTTGACTAGAGTTGAGGAGTTTGTCCCCAAAGATTTTGTTGTGGTTAAGAAGCCTGAAATCTATCGTTTAGAGGAAACTGCTCTTAATATGAAAGGGAAGCAGATTGCTCCGTTAAAGCTTGTTGAGGCAAAGGTTGTTCTTCAGCCCTTAAGGAAAGGTGTGTATCATCTAAATCCCAGGGTTCACTACTTAGATGAACGTGGACAAAATAAGACCCTACAATTAAAGTCTATTGAGATTAAAGTGCAAGAAGTAGTTCTTGCAAACCGAATGTCAACGGGAACAAAAGAGTTAGATTCACTCTTGCTTGGAGGCATTCCAAATGAGTATGCTGTTGTTTTAACGGGCCCTCCTAGCGATGAAAGAGAATTCTTAATCAAAAACTTTCTGGAAGCTGGAATCAAACAAGAGCAATCCACCTTCTGTGTTGCTTCTGAAGCGGCTGGTTTGGAGAATTTATTTGAAAAGTCTGGTTTCTTTTTGTTTTTGTGTAATCCTAAGCCTAAGGTTGCGGTTCCTGACCTTCCTAATGTTACTAAGCTTAAAGGTAAAACAAACCTAACTAACCTTAACATAGCTTTACACAAAGTTTACCGAAACATAAGATCAACCAAAAAGAGAATCTGCAACGCGATTGTTTCTGATGTTCTTTTAGATTATGGGGCTAAAACAACTAGGAAATGGATAGCTGAGATGATCACCGAGCTATCATCAAAAGGCTTTACTATGCTTGCTGTGTTGGATTTGGGTATGCATCCTGCTGATCAGGCTAACGCTATTACATACTTGTTTGATGGAGAAATAAGCATCACCCAAACTGACGATCAAATGGAATGCAAAAAACATATCCAAATCAAGAAACTAAGAGGACAAGACTACATCAAAAATCCAATATGCATAACCAAACAAGCTTAAAGCTGTTGTATTAATGTCTAAACTCGTAATAATATATGATAGCAAAACCGGGTACACCGAAACTATGGCAAAAAATATTGCCAAAGGAGCAAAAACAGTAGAAAACATCACTGTTTCTTTGAAAAAACTAAGTGAATCAACTTCCTACAGTGTATTGGATGGTGCTAACACTATTGCCATCGGATCACCTTCCCATAATGGCCACGTTACACCCGAGATGCTAGTTTTCTTGTTCAATATCCAAGAAGCAGTAAATACTGGAAAATTGAGCCTTGAAGGAAAACTTGGTCTTGCTTTTGGCTCATATGGTTGGGATGGAGGCATTTGCATAGAAAAACTGCAAGCTGAGATGAGAAATTTGGGACTTAATATGAACCAAAAAGCACTGGCAAAAGTCACTCCGATACCAGATTCTTCTTCAAAAGCAGAATTTATAACAGATTGCCAAGTTGTTGGGAAAAATTTAGCAAAGAAAACCATAATAGCTTAGATAAAGGTGGGAAAAAAGGGAATTGTTTCTGGGAGATATCCCCATACGACCGAGATTACCTCATCTCGGCCTCTGTTTGTTGGCTTTTTATTTGTTTGTTTTCTTGTTTAAAAAGGGTTTGCTGGGATCCTCCAGGCAACCAAATTAAAGGTCAAGGCAACTAAATTTAAGGAGAAAAAGTTGAAAACGACAATTACACTACTGCAAGGTTAGTTTTCATTTACCCAAGGGATCCTCTCAGCCCATGATTTCTCCTACTTGTTTGTGACCCCGAAAAAAAGAGGGGGAAGATAAGATTCTGTTTTTTTGCTTTGTTTACTTTCTTCGCAGCATTAAAAGGATGAGCAGACCAATCACAATTATTGCGATTAGTGCTGCAGCTCCCATGCCTAGAACGTAAGTGTCTGTCATCGGTGCAGGCGTTGGTTCAGGTGGTGGTGAAGCTGGTGGTGCTTCTACAACGCCAACATAAGTTGTTGCGTGTGAACCATAGTATCCTTCTGAGCCCCAGAATGAGGCCAAGACCATGTATTCTCCGGGAACTGGTGGTTGCCACATTAGTCCATAATTTCCATCTGAATCAGTTGTTGCTCTTCCGATTTCGTAGAAGTTGCCATTAGGATCATAGGTTTCCAGAACTACTTCTATTCCAACTGCATCCATTGGCATTGGGTATTGTAAGTGAACGTATTTCATCCACTCACTCATGCTGGCATCTGAAACAGCAGGAACACCATTTGGGAACCTCGCCATTAAAGCTGGATCATCACAACCAGCGCTAATATCCATAACAGAGCCCTTGATCATAACACTACTTCCTTCTACAACGCCAACATCTGAAGCACTAACAGTTGTTTTGCTTGGACCTTTACCGACAGCGTAGATACGTTGATCATAGCTGTTATAAAGAGCTATTATACTATCGCCAATAACTGCACTGCCACCCCACTCGGTTGTTCTAAATGCACCATCAATTGTCCAGATTTCTTCTCCTGTTTCGGCATCAAGAACAATGAAAGGTGCACCACGAGCGAAGGGATCTATTGGTGAGTGTTCATCATGACTTAGGTAGAGTTTTCCATCAGTGATGAAGTTAATTCGCATTGGCCAATTATTGCTCCATAACATCTCGGCGTATTTGTCTTCTGCTGTATATTTCCAAAGAAGGTTAGCTGTTTTGGCATCATAACAATATAAAACTCCGGCCATTCCCGTTGAGTAAAGTTTACCATAGGCAAAAGCTACTGCACGAGGAATAGCTCTCTCTTCACCTAGTGTGTAGGCGTCTATGTAGGGTTGTGACTCGGTTGGACCCCATATTTGATCACCAGTATCAGTGCTAAAACCATAAAGTGAGGTAGTGTCTTTTGCAGTCACAATAAAAACTCCATCTTCTAAGCTGGCTGGTCCAGGCAGCATAATTAGTCTGCCTGCTGGTGGTGTCCATGTCTTTTTGAATAATAGTTGTCCTTCTTGACCAGGTTTTATGCTCAAACCCCAAAACGTTATAGGATCATCTGCTAGTCCTGTCCAAGCTGGAACATCTGAGCCTATAATTCTATCCTCAAGTACATGGTTAATAACTCCCGGCAGACCTGCAGGAATTGTTACGTTCCATTCAATTCCACGCTCACCTGCAAACATTCTTCCACCATCAAATATTGTGTTTCCCCAGCTGCCTGCATCAGAGACTACTCTGCTTGAATTCCAACAAGTCATCCAGTTTTCAGCATTGTTGATTGTGTATGCATAGATCTCGTTTCTTGGTCCAAGTACAGTGTTAGCGCCCAAGCCGCCATATAGTCCGGTTACGGTTGCTGGCACGTCAGTTATAGTGTATGCCCAATCCCCGGTAAAGGCATCATAAGCAATCCAAGTGGTTCCTCTTACCTCCCATAGGTATGGGAAGGTGCCGTGGTAATTAAAGGAGGACCAATAGAAGAGTTGGCCTAAGTTTATGAAAGTGTTATTTCTAAACCAAAGCTCCTCGCCGGTGTGAAGATCCACAGCGTAAACTCCAGCCTGTGGACCCATTGGTCCTCTAAATAGTGCGTATCCGTATTTGTTATAGTATAGTACGCCATTTAGAACAACGGCATCGTAGAATTTTCCTTCATATGCGTCTCCAGCTTCCATGCCATGATTTCCAAGATTTCCGCCAGCTAATCCTCCTGCGTCGATTGGTTTTGTCCAAAGTATGTGAGCGGTGTTTGGGGCATCTTCATTGTATGGTGCGAAACGATTTGGTGGAATTGTTTGCCAGTTTCCTGCAATATCTCCCCATTCCCAAAACTGAGCGTTAACTGGTCGACTCCAAAACTCGGTGGGAAGCGGAACACCGGGCCAAATACCTATTGGATCTTCTTGCACTATGAGCTGTAGTGGATCGCTGCTACTTGCTTCCATCACTGTGCCGTTTGGCATCCAGATTGTAAAGTCCTTTAGTAGTTGTTCTGGGAAGTTCATTTGCAAAGTATAGGTGCCAACTTGGGTGGGAGTGTATACTACACCTGTTCCGCCAGTAGCGTCGGTGGTGTAGGGTCCTAGGGTTTCTGTTGTGCCATCAGGTTTGGTAACGGCTACGGTGAGACCTTCCCAGCCGATGGCTACGTTTGGAGTTGCGTCTGTTATACCGATATGTAATAGAACTTCAGTGTTTACTTGAACCGGATTAGGCATAGCACCAATAAAAGCATAGGTGGGTTTTCTTGGTGGCTGTGCAATTACAGTTGGTAATGCACCAATAGTTAACGAAACAATAGCAATTATCATCAGCGTAACTAAACTTAGCGTCGCTATTTTTTTACTAAAAGCCATTTTTTTTTCTCCTAAAATCGATAATTAGTTTATTTATTGTTAAAATATTTATAATATTGGTAATTCAACGGAAAATTTCTTTTAATATGATAAAAAAAGAGAAGTAAATATAAAAATTGATAAATAAAGAGAATTTGAGGTTTATTTAGGTAAACAAATCAATTTTAATTAAAAAAGGGGTAAAGGTTGCGAGTGATGTTGAATTTATCCTTTTTTTGAACCAAGCTACCTCATCTCGGCCATGTTTCAAGAGAGTAATTTACCGATAAATTAGAGTGCGAATCCCACCCTCCGCACCATTTAATCCACATATTTTAAATTAGCTCTAAATGACTTATCCCAAAATGTTAGATACTTGATACGATTAACCATAAAGAGGGAAATTGTGTCGCTTATTCCAGCCTTTGAGTTAGGCTTATGGAACGCCTGGATTTTCATCCTTCTCGTTTTTATTATTCCCCATTTGTTTCTTAATAAATATTGGAAAGCGAGAGGTGTGGATGAGGAGATGAGGAGGTATAATAAAAAGGAGAAAAAACTCGGGAACATCTTAACGGTGATTTTTTTTGCTTCAATTATTTATGGTATTTTCTTGCCGCTGAAACTATGGACAGCCTGGTTCTATGTTGGATTCTCTATTTATTTACTGGGTATAATTTTTCTAACCATGGCAACGCTAAATTTTGCTACTACTCCGTTGGATAAACCAGTCACTAAAGGGGCTTACCACATTTCAAGACATCCCATGAGCTTTGTTGGCTTCTTGACGCTTATAGGCATGGGCATAGCCTGCATTTCCTGGATTTTTCTGCTATTAGCAATAGTAATCATAATTCTCTTGAATGTTTTAGTAAATGCTGAAGAAAGATTCTGTTTAGAGAAGTATGGAGATGCATACAGAGAGTATATGAATAGAACACCAAAATGGATAGGGATACCTAAATCAAAGGATTGAAAGTGAATATTTTACCGGTAAATTAGGGTGCGAATCCCACCCCCCGCACTAATAGATTTAAAAAAAGGGAAAAGGTAGTGGTTGATATAAAAAACATCCACATTTCGGACCAAGATACCTCATCTCGGCCACATTTCATGGAGAGTTTATGGACTTTTTGTTGGCTTGGTAACATTCTAACTGCTTGCTCCTTATTTTCGTTTACGGAAGATTTTTCCTCCGTCATCATAATCTCCTGTCACATACTCAAAACCAGAACTAACTAGCCTACATGTTTCCTTCACATTCGATGCAATAGCTGTATGGTATTTATTATCTTCAAAGGTGAACTCTCTTGATTCCCCATCTTCGTAAAACTTACTGATTTCATTATATGTTTTTTTGGCTTTCTTTAACAAGGAAAATTTTTATTTTTCGATGAGAATTAATGATGTTGTTGATCTCACTTTTTCGATTTGTCTGAGTTTATTAATGATAACGTCTTCTAAAGTTTCCCAGGAATCAGCCTTCACTTTAGCCGCAAGATCGTATTTACAACATGAAAAGTAGGCTTCTTCAACACCTTCAACCTTCTTAATGTTCTTTAATACTTGGTTTTTTGAACCTGACTCAATATTGAATAAGACTAGAGCTCTTTCCATTTTCATTCCTTTCTCTATTTAATGTTTTTAGATAGAGTAATAAGATATAAATCGCCGTTATAAATATAACTATGCTATACTATAGTGTATTAAAAACCTGAGTGAAGCCTAATGACCCTTCCTTTCTTCATTTTAATTCGTGCTGAAAAGAGGCAAGCTGACTCTGTTGTACAAGAGGTAAATAAGATCAAGGGCGATAAAATGGCGTATCATGCTAGAGGATCATTTGACGTTATACTCTATGCAGGGCAGATTATTTTTCTGTTGTAATTTCTTGAACTGAATCAAAAAAGATCTGAAAAATGGGAATTGTTTCTGGGAGATATCCCCAAATGACCGAGATTACCTCATCTCGGCCTCGATTTGTTTGGCTTTTTACTTTTAGTTTTTCTTTCTAAAAAGGGTTTGCTGGGATTCTTAGACAAGTCAAATTAAAGGAGAAAAACAAAATTAAAGATACAAGGATTAGTTATTGCTTAGTTTTTGGTTTTATAACTAATTTAACCTTAACTTCAACAGTATATTCTTCTTGTGTTTTTCCAACATTGAAAGTCCAGTCTTGTACATCTACTTCCACATCCTTAAATTGAGCAACGACTGCGTCTTTATACTCTTGAACAGTTTTTCCCATTTGTTGGAGTCTTTCAGGAATGTTAATGGTTGTTTCAGACACTAATACTACACCTCCTAAAAAATAAACAAATTCAATTAGATTAGTTGTTTCTGAAACTTTTAAGAAATATGGTACTAGATAAAGATCAACAAGTATTATTGAATTATTCAAGTTGCAAAAGATTCTGGCAAAAAAACCGTCGCGATCTTGTTATGATTGTATAGCTATAACTTATTCTAAAAATTTTTTCATTAATTGTACATCTCACTTCTCCTGAAAGAAAGAAATTTTAAGACAGATTTTATACGACAGAAACGTTTGATACGAAAAGAATTGTTAATGAATTAAGGAGAAAAAAGGGGAAAAGGTTGCGGGTGACATCTCCACACAACTTTGGTTTGTTTAAGAATGTCTAATTTTTCCATAAGTTCTAGCGAACATGTACAAATCTCATTATTTTCTTCGCAATAGAAAAATTAGTACTGCAACGCCTGCTATTGTCACAATCCCTGCTGCCGCGTATTCTATTGGAAAACTAAATCCCGCCTTAGGCGTTGTTATGGGCGTCGGTGTATCATTTATAATTATAAATATCTCATTATCACCATTCACATCTGACGTGTAGGCTATCTTTGTACCATCACCACTAATAGACGGATACCTATCAGTTGCGGTGTTGTCTGTTAGCTGTGTTAACCCTGTGCCATCAGAGTTGACAACAAAAATCTCATCATCACCATCCACATTTGAATGGAACGCTATTTTTGTGCCGTCGCCACTAATAGACGCATGCGAATCAGCTACGGTGTTGTCTGTTAGCTGTGTTAGCCCAGTTCCATCAGAATTAACAACAAATATCATATCTTCACCCGTTTTTGGTGCAAAGGCTGGTTTTTTTGATGTGTAGGCTATTTTTGTGCCATCACTACTGATAGAAGCATACGAATTATAGTTTATGTCGTCTGTTACCCCTATTATCCCTGATGGACCAGAGGTTCCATCAGAATTAGCCACA
>JAOZGY010000117.1 GCA_026015145.1 Candidatus Bathyarchaeota archaeon
CATTAATTGTGAGACTTTCTTCATCCATAGAGATATCAGCACCCATCTTTCTTAATTCAAGATAAAGAGACAATAACCTATCAGACTCCTTATATCTTAATCTATGAGCATCATGTATTTTAGAAATCCCATTAGCATAACATGCTAGAACAGAACAAATCGGAACAAGATCGGGGACATCTCGTGCATCTACATCAATTGATCGAAGCAAATTTTTTTGGCCTGTTACTATTACCTGGTCTGTGTCCACCTGCACACTTGCCCCCATATTTTTTAGAATCTCTAAAATAATTTTATCACCCTGCAAAGTTGTATAATCCAGATTTTTTACGGTTATTTTTGAATTAGTGATTGCGGCTGCCGCCAATAAGAAAGCAGCAGAAGAAAAATCACCAGGTACTTTACCATCATATGGAGCGTATTTCTGATTTGATCGGACATGGAATTGATCAAAATTATCTGAAATTGAAACATTTACACCATGATGCACAAGGACCTCTTGAGTCATTTTAACATAATCTTTCGATTCAAGAGGAGTTTTAAGATTTATCTTAGAATCAAAACGAGCCAAGGGACATGCAAACATCAAACCAGAAATAAATTGAGAACTAATATCACCCTGGATGGAAGTTTCTCCACCATTAATTCCACCCCCTTGAACAAAAATTGCTGATTTCTTTCCAATTTTTCTACGTTCTGTTTTTACTCCTAAATCCTCAAGACTCTGAAGCAATGGTAAAATGGGTCGTTTTTCTAATGATTCTCCAAAAGTAAGTATCGAAGATCCAATAGCTAAGGCACATACTGGCAAAATAAATCGAAGAGTAGCCCCAGATTCACCGCAATCTATTGATTTCAAATTACCTTTAAGCAGCGAGGGCCCATCCACAATCCAAGAATTATCAATAGTTGTAATCTTTGCGCCTAAACTCTTCACAACCCGCAAAGTAGCATCAGTATCTTCTGAAAATAATGGATCTGAGATAATCGATCTTCCTTGGGAAAGAGCAGAAGCAATAAGCATTCTTTGAGAATAAGCTTTTGAAGGAGGAGCAGTTACTGTTCCAGCAAGATGTTGAACTGGCTTAACTGTGGTTTCGATCAATTATTAATCACTGTCGCTTTTTTGTGATTAAGACATGCTTCTATAATATCGCCTTCATATCTTTGAAACACTAATTTTACTTGATCAATATTATCTTTTGTAACAACTGCGGTCACAGCTGGACCTGTACCGCATAGTCCAGAGGCTAAAGCTCCAGCTTCTAAAGCTTCCAAAGCAATATCAGGTTTATAACCTAGAATTGACGAGTAAATAAATCCATTTAATGATAAAGCAATCCAATGATTGCCTTCCATTGCTTCTTTAAAAGCCAGATCTACAAGAGATTTAGCAGATCGAATTTTAGTAACATCAACATTAGCTGTGTAAACCTTCTGATCTGGAACAAAAAATAGAACATATGCATTCTCAGGAACTTTTGCACGTTTTAAGAGTTTTCGTTCTATATTATCTGTGATGACAACGTCTCCAAAATAAGAAGCACAAGCATCATCAAAAGCTCCAGTAATAGTAACTTTAGCATCAAAAGCCGCATCCACACCAAAGGAGATTACTGATAGATCATCAGCTTTCTTATCTAAAGCTTTCAAAGTAGCGATTGCAACTGCATTAGCAGCAGCACTACTGCTTTTTAATCCTCTTGCAATAGGAATATTGGACCAAGTTTTAATTTTTGCACCAAATTTATTTCCCACATCAAAATAACGAAAGATTCGAGCAACAGTCTTCTCAATTAAAGCAGTATCTTCGGATGGATCAGAGACAATTTCTCCTCCAATTATTTTTGCATCATCTGTTAAAATAACTTCAGCTTTAGTCCACAAATCAACACCCAAAGCTGCACCTTTCCCCAAAGCGATAGCATTAATTATTGTAGCAGCCCCATAAGCGATAGCGACACCTTTTCCAATCAATTAACAGCACCAGCACTAAGTTGTTTCAACGCAGCTTGTTTCATAACTTCAATAGGCGCTTTCTGACCAGTCCATAATTCAAAAGAAACCGCTCCTTGGTGAATTAACATGTCAATCCCGTTTATTGTTCTAGCTCCAGTCTTTTTAGCATCAGTTAATAATTTAGTTTCAACTGGATTATAGACAATATCCATTACAGCTAGATTAGAAGTCAATAAACTTGAATCCACAATTGACTGTAATTGATTTGGTTTCATACCAACGTTTGTAGCATTAATCAACACATCAGATTCTTTGAGATATTTTTTTATAGAAATCGCCGATAACGATTTGCCGATAATATTCTTATTAAATTTCATTTTCAAATCTAATTCAAGTCTTCTCGCTTTTTCAATATCTCTATTCAGGATAACAAGACCACGTGCTTGCTCAGCAATTGATAAGGCTATTGATCTGCCAGCCCCACCTGCCCCAAGCAACAACACGTTACTCGAAGCTAGGTCCACATCATTTCCTTGCAAAGCTCTAACTGCCCCAATCCCATCAGTATTAAATCCAAAAAGTTTACCTTTTTTATTTACAATTGTATTAGCAGAACCAAGAAATTTTACAGTCGGATCAAGCTCACCAAGGTAACTAATGACTTTCATTTTATGAGGCATAGTTACATTTAATCCATGAATTCCCAATACTTTCAAACCTTGAATTGCAGCTTCTAATTCTTCAACTTTTACATTAAAAGCTAGAAAAACAAAATCAAGACCAAGATAATAAAAAGCAGAATTTTGTATAGTTGGACTCAACGAATGCTCAATTGGATCCCCAATAACTCCACATATTCTTGTTTTTCCTGAAATCTGCACTAAATATCACTCCAAAATCTTGTAAATCTCTTTTATTTCTTGAATAGTGAGTTGCCCCTTAGCCGTTTCAGAACCTTTTTCAAGAGAAGCAAAAGTAAAAAAACTTCCATAAAAAGGAGACAATAACCTAGAAATCTTACCAAGGTTACCCATACAAAAACATACTAACCGAGTGGTAGCAGATTTTTGTGAGATGAAATCTAATATAGCAATATTATCTTCGATTTGATTTGCTGTAGTAACTATCTTACACACTTCTGCTCCACTAGAAATTTCTTTATCTAAGATTTTTCCTAGGTCATTAAGAGGAAGAGAACCAGTAAAATCATGAAAAGAGACTATCGAAGTACAATCTAAAGCATTTATTTTTTTGATAAAGAATTTTAGATTTGGAGAAGAAAGACCTACATCCACATATTCAAAACCATGTTTTGCAGCATTTAGTAAAATCTTTTGTTGATTTGGCCCTGTAATATTAGGTTTCTTTTCTTGATTTTTTGTTAATACAGTTGCTATTTTCGGTTTATTTCCATGAGCAACTAATTCACTGAAGTTAATTGTGGATTCAAGAAAATCGAGTCTTAATTCAATCAGATCTGGATCCAGAGTTTCTGCTTTGTCTATTAGACTCAAAGCTTCCATGTTAGTTCTAGGGAGAAGCGATACGCAAATTTTGGGTTTCAACGTTCGATCACCGTTTCTTCATCAACGGCAACTCCAAAGTGTCTTCCTCCACCTTTGGTTAAGTGAACTAAGACTTCATCATTTACTTTTAAATCTGTTACCGGAACAGAATTATTCTTTGTTACCAGGCGAATAGTTTCAGCATTTTGCAGAATTGTCTTTATTCTTTTTCCTTTTGCTTCTGCTTCAATTAATATTAATGGTCTTAACTCAATTTTTACTCTTCCAACATCAGCGGTTCTTACCTTTCCATTTTTGTCAACTATCAAAACTTGTTCACCAGCCTTTAAATCTGATAAATATCGTGTCTGATCCAGAGATCCAAAAGTATACATTGAAAGTGAACCTGCATTAACTCTAAACGGTCGAGCTTGAACGTATGGATTTTCAGTGACTTCAGCTTCTACATGAAATAAGCCAGAGGATTGACAACCCACAAGCATTCCTTCACCTTTAATCATTAAATCACAAGTATCCACGCATACTCTCGCACCAGTGCCGATTTGTTTGATGGCAACTATTTTTGCAGTTTGCAATTCAAGAATAAGATTCTTTTTTTTCACCAAAGCTATTGTTTTTTCAAGTTCTTGAGAACTAGAAGTCTTTAATAAAACACCATCAGTTCCTAATTCCAAGGCTTCCAAGACTAATTTGGCATCCTTAAAACTTGAAACCTCTGCAATCAATTTGCTTTTATTGCGGGATTTCGCAATTAGGTTTTCTAAAGGAATAACACACCAATCCATACAAGTAAGGAGAATATAATCAACAAGGAGTTCAGCAGCCTTTGCTGCTCTATTTTCATCTTCCTTTCCTTCTATAGTAAATTTTAAAGCTGTCTTTTTTCCTTCACTTCTTAATCTTCTAATTTTGTTTTCGTCAATACTTTCTAACAGAATAATCTCATCTTTTCCTAAAAGCCTCTCAATATGATTATTTTGTAATAAATAATCACAATTATCTTTTGCAAGCTTCATAATAGATAGTTTTTCAGAAGCTGAAATATCCGAAGAGATTTCAATCCAGATTTCTTTCAAGTTTAACCACCCAGAATTTTGCAAGCATATAGTTCCTTACTTATTATTTACTCCCTTGATCAATTATTCCTCAGTCCTATTTTGCTTTTGGTTTTTTATCATAATTTTCATAGAAAGATAAACGAAATAATCACATTTTAAGTGTAAAATGCCACAAGAAGATAAAAAAATAATTTTTGCTCATTTTAAAATCTGCTTTAAACCCATAGTCTTAACTAACCAAGCAACTTATAGCAGAAAATTAAATAATCAATTAGATTCAGTTCCCGAAAATTATGATTTTTTATATGCTAAACCTGAAAAGAACGCAATTTTTTTCTCATCTTTTGAAACTGTAACATGGAACAATCCAAGTTTTTTCCCATCCGATACCCGAATTGCCTCAGCAACAAGCATATCTCCTTCTACTGCAGGCTTAAGAAAGTTAATGCTAACTTGAATCGCAACAGCAACATTCTCACCATAATTGGCTGCCTGAGCAAACGCACAATCCGCTAAAGCAAAAATAGCCCCACCATGAGCTGCTCCTAACGA
>JAOZGY010000139.1 GCA_026015145.1 Candidatus Bathyarchaeota archaeon
TAAAACAACTTCTGAAATTATGAAAAAGATAGGTGAATTGGAAATAGGTTCAATTAAAATAGTGTCTTGGAATGTTGGGAATTTATACCGTCTTTTAGGTGATTCGCTTAACACAACTAAACAAAAAAGAAAAAATGGAATAATTCAAGAAATAAAAGATTTAGGACCTGATGTTCTTTGTATGCTTGAAGGTCCAAGCGGTGAATCAGGTATTGATTTCGTAGCTAAAAATTGGCTTGCAGATGAATGGGTACCAGTTAAAGCTGCTGATGGAAAATATTCAATTAGAGGTAGGCAATGGATTTGGTTTCTTGTTAGGAAAGATTATAAAGAAAAATTCTCACTATTGCCAGTAAATACTTGGGATGCGTTTACAGCCTCTTCTTGGGACTACCATCGATGGGGGGAATATCAGGAAAGAACACATAATCATTATCGTCATCCACAAGTCCTAATTTTAGAATGGAACGGTCTGCGTATTGAGTTTATAGGTTTACACCTAAAGAGCAAATACGTTAATCGAGGAGAAAGTAATTGGAAAGCAAGGGGAGAAAAACGCAAAGAATTTATTCGAGAAGCTTTGACAGCTCGAATTAAAATGACCACTGAAGCAACGAATGTTAGAGCTTATATTGATGCTAAATTTAGGCAGGTTGAAAATCCTGCAATTATTGTAATGGGGGACCTTAATGATGGGCCGGGAAAAGAATATTTTGAAAATAATTATCTTTTCTTCGACCTTATCTCAAACATCCAGGGAGATCAGTTTTTCGCTCGCAGATTTCTAGATCACGCATTATTTTATTTTAGTGATGAACTTCGTTGGACTTGTCAATTTGATGATTTTGTTACAGAAGAAAAGGATAAAGAGATACTTCTTGACCATATATTGTTCACCCAAGGGCTGGGCAATCGGTCTCTCCCATTTCATGTAGATCTGAATACTGGAAAAGTAGAGCATGAAATTCATGATCTAATAAATGCGTCTCTAACAAAAAGTGCAAAAACAAGTGATCATAAACCCATTTCCGTAGTGTTATCTTCGAACGAATAGAAATTTGAATGATCATAAAATATTAGTTATTTTCAAACAGTTCTTATCTTCTTAATATCTAAATTTTGAAAATAATACAGTTAAAAATAGTATAGTCCGATCACAGAAAGGTGACAGTGGAGTTTTCTCCCTCACAACCTTCCTTTTTCTATTTTAGAAATTATGCAGTAACCTAGGTGAGGTAGTTCAAATTCTAGTGGATTTGCTTACTTCTGTTAATGCTTTGATGGATACTTCAAGCATATCGTCAGTGGGCTCTCTGGTTGTGAGCCTTTGGAACAACAGTCCAGGTGCTACCAATACTCTTGTAATTAAAGAATTTTTGTGTTTTCCGCTGAGCCGAAGAAGCTCATAGGATACCCCTGCGATGACTGGAATGAGAACTATTCTATACAGTAGTTTGGAGTAGAAATCCAAGTTAGGCACAATTGAGTAGAGCACAATACTGATTACGAGCACAATGAAAAGAAAGCTAGTTCCACACCTTGGATGAAGACGCGAGTAACCCCTCACAGTCTTAACATCCATAGCAACGCCAGCTTCGTGTGCGTTTATGGCTTTATGCTCTGCACCATGGTACATTAGGATTCTTTTAAACTCGCTCCACATCGAAATTGCCAAAAGGTATAGGGTAAACATTGTAAGTCTAATTGCGGCTTCAATTATGTTAAATACGATTCCTGTGATGTCCAGCCACGTAGCTAACAGAAAAGGCACCAGCATGAAAACAGCAGTTATTCCCAAAACGCCTGCAACTACCACGGCAAGCTCTTTATAACTAAACCTCCAGGGATCCTCTCCTTCAGGGGTTACTACTTCAAGAGCGGTGTTTGCCGAGAAAATGATGCTTTTGAAACCTAGGTATAGGCTTTCAACCATAGCGAATACACCTCTTAAAAATGGTAGACCCAATATCTTGTGCCTTTCGGAGAGAGGGTTGACTTTTTCTATGTTCGTCACGATTTCTTTGCTGGGTTTTCTAACACACATCACCATGTTCTTTCGAGAACGCATCATTACACCTTCCATGATGGCTTGCCCTCCAAATGCCAGCGAAGGCTCTTTTTTCCTCTGAGCGGACAGATTCCTCACCAAATTTTAATGCTGATAAAAATGAAGAAGACGTACATATAAATGCCGCTTAATATCTCGAAATTACAAATTTACTAAGAATTACACTGCATGCACTAAAACATTATTATACCAGCAAAATCTACCATTTTTTAGTTTAGTAAAGTGAAGAAAAGGGATTTCCTCAACATCACCCGCAACTCTTTCCCTCTTTTTTTAAAAGAGAGATCAGTAGTCAAGTGGAATAGGATTTCTCTTGAAAAAGTTAGTATTACTATTCCTCTACCGAATAAGTTATAAGTATTATTAATTCAAACCGAATAATTACGTTTTTCAAATATTTAATAGGGGGTGAGTAAAACGACAGATACAGATGATATCGCAGATTTGAAAAAAGAAATCAAAGGTGCTAAGAAAAGAATAAACTATACTTTCTATTCGATCTTGGCTATAAACTGGATTTTAATCGTAATGGGTATAATTGCGTTTTTTTTGGCAATCTTTGAGGCAGCGGGTGGAGAGTTTGTTACAGCAGGTGTGCTTTCGGCATTAGGTGCTGGGGATATAATATCAGTTTTTAAATTTTCAATGAATAGAGTTCAAAGAAGCCTTGGAGATCAAACTCAAGTCGAGGCTGCTTTTGATGGACTTATAGAACAGAGGAGCTTTATTAACAAAGTTAAAAATACCGATGACATAGACAAAATTAGATTCATTAATCGAGAGATTAGAACTGCGACGCTAAACACCATGAATCTTATTCAAGACTTCACTCAAATAGCTGAACCTCTCATAAGAAAACCATGGATAAGATCCTTACCAATAAAATTTGGACAATTATTCATAAACAAACAATTCAGTACAACAAATAGCCCTGTTGTAGTTACTTTAAACAAAAAGATCACTATGACAGGCAAAATCAAAAACACAGGCAAAGAACCGGTTACACTAAATACCATTGTACTAGCGGTGCGTCCACCGGGAGGAACACCCGATGGGGGACCTTGGAGATATGACTTTAAAGTTGAAGATAACGCGCGTATATTAAAACCAAATGAATCCTACGAAATTAAAGACACCAAACGCTTAGATGACCCAGAGAAAATACCTGACGAACTCCTTGGCAAAGACTGGTACGCATTCATTGCATGTGAAACGGAAGATGGATGTTGGCATGACGATCACAGTAAAGTCTGGTTTGAAGTAAAAAGAAAACCTTAGAAATGAAAGAGCCAAAACGAGCAAGTCAAGGGCAATATTGAGAAGCCAAATGTGTGTCTAGCAATAGTGAATAGAAAATGTGATATGGTCGCGAGTTTTTTAACAAGAATAAGAAGAAATCAGGCTGATGTATAGATGAAAAGAGAATACTTTTACCCTGATGTTAATGACAAAATTACGGAAGCATTGGTAAAAGAGAAAGAACCTTTCCAAGGTTATTGGGAAAAAAGCGAAAGAAAAATCTTAGATTATATTAAGCAGACAATCAAGAAACACTTTATTAAATGTGATATCTCATGGTTGCTGGATGCAGGTTGTGGAACAGGAAGATTATTGCCTGAATTTCAACAATATTTCACAAATATTCTTGCGTTAGATCCTGATTCCAAACAAATTGCCAAAGCTAGGAATGTAGCTGAAAGATGGGAATTTAAAGACAAAATATTGTTTAAAGCAACCTCAGCAGAGCGACTACGTTGGAAAAAAGAGAGCGTTGATGTCATACTTTGCAGCCACATAATCCAACATGTGCATACAGAAACCATTCCTAAAATTCTGAAAAAGTTCAATGATATCCTAAAACAAAACGGTTTGCTTTTCATCTTGACTACACATTCGAGAAAAAATAGGGATTCCTATGCAAAAGCAACATTAGAAGGGGCGAAGAGTATTGAGAAAGAAATTCGAATAAAAGAATTCAATTTACTCATATCAAATAATCAGAATATTCTGCCCATTCATTTCTTTTCGGTAGATCAGCTTTCTAAAAATCTAAAAGACTGCGGATTTGTGGTACTAGATTTCAGATCTTATCATGTATATAGCAAGTCGAAACTTCTTGCTAAAGACCAAGACAATGATGATTTGGTAAATTCTTCAGTTTGTTTAAAGTTAAAATTTGGCAGGGACATTCTGCTTATAGGTCAAAAATCCACTAAATGAAGAAAAGGTTTGTTTCTGTTCAGAAAACCCAAATAACTAAGAATGTAATTTCCGTCGCCGATAGTGTTGTGGCGCCGCCGATAGGATTTGAACCTATGACCAACTGGTTAACAGCCAGCCGCTCTGCCGGGCTGAGCCACGGCGGCAAATAAAACCACGTATGCCATTTTGAGTTCTATAAAAGTATTTAAGGTTAGCCATTTGAGTTAATTGATTGAAATTCTCCTAGGACGATTTTCAGTTTTTATTGTTAAATTGTGAGCTTATTTGTTTTTAGAAAAATGTATATGAATGATTGCGACTAATATTTGAGAAAACTGAGTTGAGAGTAAAGGGGTATAATTTGAAAGAAATAATTGAGTTCAGATGGCATGGGAGAGGCGGTCAAGGAGCTTGGACGGCAAGCGAGCTTCTAGCAAGAACCGCTCTGAAAGAAGGCAAATATATTCAATCCTTTCCAGAGTTTGGTCCTGAAAGGATGGGTGCTCCTGTTGCAGCGTTTACACGAATAAGTACTAAACCTATTAGAATTCATTGTGCAGTTTATGAACCAGATGTAGTTGTTGTTCTTGATCCAACATTATTAAAGACAGTTCCAGTTGCATCAGGATTAACAGAAACTGGAACAATAATAGTTAATTCAACTGAAACTCCCGACAAAGTTAGAGAACAACTAAAAACAAACAAAGGAACTCTTTGGGTTATTCCAGCTACTGAAATTGCATTGAATATTTTAGGATTGCCAATAACCAATACTGCTCTTTTGGGAACTGTTGCAAAAGCGACAAATATTGTTTCTTTAGGAACAATTGAGCAAACAGTTAAAGACCGATTCAGAACTGATTTGGCAGAAAAGAATTTTGCTGTTATAAAAAAAGCCTATAAGGAGGCAAAACAAGCATGACTTCCAAGTATAAAGGTTGGAAAGAGATAGCACCAGCTGGTGTTTGTTCCAAATCAAGCAGAACGTTCTTGACTGGGGATTGGAAAACCTATACTCCTATATTGGATTTAGAGAAATGCATAAGATGTTTAATTTGTGTCATGTTTTGTCCTGATGGAGCAATAATTTGGGTGCCTGATAAAAAAGATATAGAGTTTGATATGAGCTTTTGTAAAGGTTGTGGAATATGTGCTAATGAATGTCCAACTAAAGCCATTGAAATGAAATTGGAATAATGGTGAAAAAAGATGGCAAATATAATAAAACAAAAGATGATGGCGCTGGCTGGTGATCAGGCAGTTGCCTATGCAGCAAAACAATCTGATGTTGATGTAGTTGCTGCATACCCTATTACTCCCCAAACCATTATTGTTGAGAAATTTAGTGAATATGTGGCTAATGGAGAGGTTGAAACAGAATTTGTTTGCACAGAATCTGAACATAGTGCAATGAGTGCGTCTTTAGCTGCTTCAGTTACGGGTGCTAGGGCTTTTACTGCAACTGCTTCAGCTGGATTAGCGCTAATGCATGAAATGCTTTTTGTCACTTCTGGTTGTCGTGCTCCAGTTGTGATGGCTATTGCTAACCGGGCACTATCAGCTCCTCTAAATATTCATGGTGATCACTCTGATAGTATGGCTCAAAGAGATAGCGGCTGGATCCAAATGTATGCTGAAAATTCACAGGAAGCATACGATTCAATAATTCAGGCATTCAAAATAGGTGAAGACAGCAATGTCTTATTACCTGTGATGGTTGGATTAGACGGATTTACCCTTAGTCACACTTTAGAAAATGTGGAAACCCTCTCTGATGAAGTTGTACAACAATTTATTGGAATTCGAAAAATACCAAATGTGCTAACCCATGAAGACAAACAATCACCTTTTAGACTAGATCCTAAGAATCCAATGACAATGGGTCCAATAGCTCTTCAAAACTATTATTTCGAGTTTAAACGACAACAAGAAGAAGCAATGAAAAACGCGCTTGAGGCAATCCAAGATGTCAACAAGAATTATGGAGATTTGACTGGAAGAAAATATGGGAACGGTTTGGTCGATGCTTATAATCTTAAAGATGCAGAAGTTGCTGCGATATGCTTGGGTTCAACAGCTGGAACAATGAAAACGATTGTAGATAAACTAAGAAAAGAAGGAATCAAAGCAGGTCTTCTAAGGATCCGAACTTTTCGACCATTCCCCTCTAAAGCTATTAAATCTGCTTTAAGGAATGTGAAAGCCATAGCTGTGATGGATAAAAGCATGAGTTTTGGGGGAAATGGAGGTCCTGCGTATCATGAAATTCGCCATGTGCTCTACGACTCTGAATCTAAACCGTTTATTGTAAATTATATCTATGGTTTGGGTGGAAGAGATACAAGTCCTACCCAACTAAGAACCATATATGATGATTTACAGCAGATATTGAAAAATCAAACAATTGAAGAACCTATAAAATATTTGGGATTAAGAGAATAGGAAGGAATAAAAAATATGACAGCAAAAGAATGGAAATTTACTTCAAAAGATATTGCAAATAAGCCAGATTTGTTTCTTTCAGGCCACCGAGCATGTGCAGGGTGTGCACCAGCAACTGTACTAAAATTAGTCATGAAAGCAACAAGAGGCCCAACAATAGTCACTGAAGCAACTGGTTGTATGGAGGTAGTCTCATCAATTTACCCATATACTTCATGGGCAACACCGTGGCTGCACACAGCCTTTGAAACAGCAGCAGCAAATGCTTCGGGAATAGAGGCTGCTCTAAAGATAATGAAGAAAAAAGGCCGCATAAGCAAAGAACACGTAGACGTTATTGCAATCGCAGGAGACGGAGGAACATTTGATATAGGTCTTCAAGCACTTTCAGGAGCAGTTGAAAGAGGCCATGACTTCTTATTTTTGCTTTATGACAATGAAGCTTACATGAACACAGGAATTCAAAGAAGCGGTGGAACCCCACACGGAGCAGCCACAACAACATCACCAGCAGGCCGCGCTGTACCAGGAAAGCTCGAATATAAAAAACCATTAGCAGACATAATGATAGCCCACGATATGGAATACGTAGCAACCGCATCACCATATTACTGGCGAGATTTAATAACCAAGGTTAGAAAAGGTCTAGAAGTTGAAGGTCCAGCTTTTCTTCATGTTTTTGCTCCATGTCCCAGGGGCTGGAGAAGCAATCCTGCAAAATCTATCGAATACTCAAAATTAGCAGTTGAAACCTGCGTATTTCCAGTTTGGGAAGCAGTAAACGGAGAATACAAATTATCTATACCCAGCAAAGTTCTATCCTTAGCACCCCAAAGAAAGAAACCTGTTTCTGATTATCTCAAAGGACAAGGGAGATTCAGACACATGTTCAAACCAGAAAACAAAGCTTTACTAGAAGAAGTCCAAAGAATAACAGATAAGAGATGGCAAAAACTTCTCAAAAAATGCAATCTCCCATAAACTCTCTCTTTCCAATTCAATCAAATAATAAAAAAGATTACTTAAAGCTCAACATTTTTTATTTTCGATTTTCTAAACGTCATAATTAAGTAATAGATTCTACAATTCTATGCACAATCAACTAAGACCTGTTGGAGCGTGCCGTTAAGTTAGAAAAAACCTTGATTACATCAGCGTGGCCCTACATTAACGTTACACCTCATTTAGGTAATCTTGTAGGTTCAATTCTTTCTGCAGACGTTGCAGCTAGATACTATAGATTGCGAGGTGATGATGTGATTATGGTGAGTGGTTCAGATGAACACGGTACACCAATAGAAGTAGAAGCCATAAAACAAGGTATTACTCCCAAGGAATTAACCGATAAAAATCATGCTTTTGTAGCTGAATTATTTAAAAAATGGGAAATATCATACGATAATTATACCCGAACTGAAAGTCCAGTTCACAAGAAATTTGTTCAAAATCTTCTAATGAAAATATATGGAAATGGCTATATTTTTTCCAAAGAAATGCAAATGCTCTATTGTCCTCATGATAAACGATTCTTACCCGATCGGTTTGTAGAAGGTACCTGTCCTAATTGCAGCCATGTGAAAGCTCGTGGAGATCAATGTGACAAGTGTGGACGGCTATTAGA
The DNA here is from genome assembly GCA_026015145.1 of Candidatus Bathyarchaeota archaeon. Lineage (GTDB taxonomy): Archaea > Thermoproteota > Bathyarchaeia > Bathyarchaeales > Bathycorpusculaceae > AD8-1. The sequence continues at coordinate 8,334 of JAOZGY010000139.1, forward strand.
ACCCACCACTTTAGTAGATCCGTATTGTGTTTTATGTAATAACACGCCTATTGTTAAAACCACTAAACACTGGTATATTGATCTTTCAAAATTATCAGATAAGCTAAAACGATATCTTACAAATAACCAAGAACTTCCTGCAAATGCCAAGAATTTTAGTTTAAACTGGATAGAAGAAGGCTTAAAACCCAGAGCCATAACCCGAGATATCGCTTGGGGGATACCTGCCCCATTTCCCGGAGCAGAAAATAAAACAATCTATGTTTGGGTTGATGCCGTCTTGGGATATGTTTCTGCAACTATAGAATACTCTCAGTGGATTGGAGAACCAGAAAAATGGCAGGAATTTTGGCTAAATAAGAAGGCTAAAACATTTTATTTTGTTGGAAAAGATAACATCCCATTTCACACAATAATTTTACCTGCTTTACTATTAGCTTCAGGAGAAGAATACAATCTTCCTTGGAATGTTTCTGCAACAGAATTTCTTCAATTTAAAGGAAAAAAAGCCTCAAAGAGCCAAAGAGTAGGCATATGGATAGATGAAGCGTTAGAAATGTTTCCAGTGGATTGGTGGCGATTCTTTCTAATGGCCACAAGACCTGAGACAAAAGACTCGAATTTCTCATGGGATTTATTTGTCGAGAAAATAAACTCAGATCTTAATGATACATTTGGGAATTTTATACATAGAACATTAATGTTTTTAAATTCAAAATTCGAAAGCCAAATTCCTAAGCCATTAAATCTCTCCAACGATGACAAACAAATTTTGCAAACAATAAAAGAAAAAGTTGACAATATGGCTATTGATTTTGAAAATTCAAAACTTCAGTCATCAGCAAATACTCTAATCAGTTTAGGTAGAATAGGGAATCAATATCTCAATGAAAACGAACCCTGGAAATTAATCAAGACAGAAAAACAAAAAGCAGCAAATGTTTTTTACATCGCTTCTCAGATTGTCAAAGCTATAGCAATAGTTTCAAAGCCTTTTATGCCAAACATTGCAAGCCAAATTTGTGAGATACTTAACCTTCCAATTAATAAAAAACCTCTAAAATGGGATAATGCGCTACAACCATTGCCTTCTGGACACAAAATAAACAAGTCTAAACCTCTTTTCAAGAAAATAGATGCTAATGAAGAAGAACTTGAAAACAAACTAAGAATTATAAGAAAAAGTGATAATTAAAAAGCTAAAGGATGATCATTTTTTGAAAAAACAGGTCAAGGTTGATTTTCATGTTCATTCACATCATTCATCTGATTCAACAATTACACCAAAAGATCTTGTGAAATATGCAAAAAAACGATCCTTAGATGCAATTGCTATTGCAGATCATAATCAGATTGAAGGAGCATTAGATATTGCTAAAAAAATTGATCTGTTGATCATACCAAGCACAGAAATTTCTACGAAAAGTGGTCATATAGTTGGTTTAAACGTTAGAAAAATTATTCCAAGGGGATTGCGCGTGGAAGATACTGTTGATTGCATCCATGATGCAGGTGGTTTAGCTGTTGCATGTCATCCATTTGCCTGGTTCAAGGGAAGTTTGGGTAATAATATTACGGAGAACTTTGATGCCATTGAGACAATAAATTCATCCTCTTTTCCCTTTAACAGATGCAAAGGAAAAGCAACTAAAATAGCAGAAAAACTAAATCTTGCACAAATTGCTGGAACGGATGCACATAATCCTCAATCAATTGGCTTAGCTTATTCTGTTTTGGAAGCTAAACCAAATATTGAAGATATAACCAAGGCAATACTAGAAAAACGAAGCCAATCTTTTGGAAACCCTCTTCCAATATCTGTAAGGATAAAACAACAATTTTTGTTACTCAATAAGTACTTGAGATTTAGAAAATAAGAAACAGAGCAAAAATAAACCTTTGCAGGGAAAAACTTGTTAGAATGTGAATAAAACTCTAATAGTCTTCCATTTGATAGAGATCTATATCTAAATCAATTTTTGTGGAGCTAATTGGATTCTCTTTTTTTTCCAGATCATAGAGCTTTGTCATAGGTTGTTTCACAAGGCTTTGTGTGATAGTTAAGTCTCTTTTCAATTGACTTAGTTTTGTTTCTTGTTCTATTTCAGAATTGGTGGGTAGATTATGTAATAAGAGAGAGTTATCAATTGGATTGCTTAAATTTTCAAAAGCCTTTGTTTCGGCTAATTCAGAGGTACATTTTAAAATATTTTCTTCTGGTGTTTGTCTAGTCAACTCCTTGTCTCCTCCATACTTCTGCACTTATTAAGTCTCTAATTGCTACGCGTATTGCTTCGGATCTGTTTGGATAGAATCTTTCATCAACTAGTTGGTCTAGTGCTTTTATGTATGTTTCAGGAAGGTGTAGCGTAATTAGTTTCACTTAATTTCTCCCCTAGTAAGATAAAAGATTAATACTTAGAATTTATAAGTTGTATATATTATGCTACAAATATGTTTTAAATATGTTTGTACTTTGATTTATAAGCTTATCGCATTACATGTTGCATATTAATGTAAATTCCGAACCAGCTAAACCTCTATGTTTTTATTTCTTAATTAAGCATCTAATGTATTGCGTTGGATGGCTATGCGAGTTTTTCTAAAGAGCTACGGATGCTCAGCAAATTTAGCCGATTCAGAGGTGTTAACAGGCTGTTTGCTGAAAGCTGGCTATGAACAAGTTACATCTGTCAAAGGAGCTGATATAGTTATCTACAACACTTGTGCTGTAAAAGGTCCAACTGAAGACCGTGTTATTTCTGCTTTAAAGAAAATACCCAAAAACAAAAAGATTATCATCACAGGATGTTTGCCACTGATAAATTTTGATCGTTTGCTTAAAGAAGTACACTTTGATGGAGCAATCGGACCTGCAGTCGGCGAGAATATCGTTGATATCGTTCAACGCGTTGTTTCAGGTGAAAAAGTATTAGAGCTTGAAACTTCACTGGATTCAAAACCTGATCTATCTCTTCCCAGCAAAAAATCAAATCCTATTATAAGCATAATTCCTGTTAACTATGGATGTTTAGGTTCATGTGCATATTGCTGTGTAGTTTTTGCTCGAGGAAATCTAAGAAGCTATCCAATAAATGATATTGAGAATCGAGTAAAAAACGACCTAAGCAAAGGAATAAAAGAATTTTGGATTACCTCACAAGATATAGGCTGTTATGGAGAAGACTTAGGAACAAACATTGTTGATCTACTACAAACTCTCTGCAAAATAAAAGGAAACTTCCATTTGCGCGTAGGAATGATAAATCCCAATAGAGCAAAACCGCTTTTGAAAAATTTAGTTACAGTTTTTCAGAATTCTAAGATTTTCAAGTTTTTACACTTACCCATACAAAGTGGTGACGATCAAATTTTGAAAAAAATGCGACGATTCTACACAGCTCAGCAATTTAAACACATAATCAAAGCTTTTCGAGCTTCAATTCCTAATATTACAATTGCCACAGATATAATATGCGGATTTCCTGGTGAAAGCCTCAAAGCTTTTGATAAAACCCTCCAGCTCATTAAAGATGCAAAACCGGATATAGTTAATGTCTCAAAATTCTTTGCTAGACCAAAAACTTATGCTAAAAAAATGAAAGAAGACTTGGTAGATTTAAAAGAAATAAATAGGCGGAGCAAAAAAACTTCGTTTTTAGCAAAAAAGATATCATTAGAACGCAATAAGCTCTGGAAAAATTGGATAGGTGAAGTTTTTATCGATGAAGTAGGGAAAATTCCTACTTCTTGGATAGGAAGAAATTATGCCTATAAACCAATTACAGTAAAGAGTTCAAAATCCCTGCTAGGAAAAACAAAAAAAGTAAAAATTGAAAAAGCCTTTCCGACTTATCTTTCTGCGAAAATTCTCTAAAAATCTAATCTAAGTTAAGAGTTAATCTTCAGATTTTGATTGTGTTATGAACTTTTTTTCTCTTTTTTAGGATCTAGCTAATATTATTAGCTTTTATATTCTATAATTAGGCTGTAATGCTTATGACGAATAAAAAAACTGAGTATGCTAAGCTAACCAAAGAAGAGGAAGACGTAATTATCAATAAGGGAACAGAGCCACCTTTTACGGGGAAATATTATCATTTTTGGAAAAAAGGCGCATATGTTTGCAAACGATGTAAAACTCCACTATATTCCTCCAATACCAAGTTTGATTCAGGTTGTGGATGGCCAAGTTTTTCTAATGAAATCTCTGGTAGAGTTAATAGATCTGTGGATGCAGATGGTGTTCGAACAGAAATAACTTGTGCTACATGTGGTGCTCATTTGGGTCATGTTTTTACAGGTGAAAGCTATGGACATGATCGCCATTGTGTAAACTCTATTTCAATTGAATTTATTCCAGAAAAAAAGAATAAATAACCTAAAAAATCAAACTTATATTCTATTTCGTGTTTTTAGTGATTGTAGATTTAATGGTGATTATGAAATGGCAAATTCATCCGCGATAAATAGTAGTTCAGTTTATTCTTCAAATATTATTAATTATCAGGAAAATGCAGTTGTAAGCCGTACAATAATTGATAAGAAGGTTGGAACAGTGACTTTTTTTGCTTTTTCTGATGGTCAAGGATTAAGTGAGCATTCTGCACCTTTTGATGCTTTGGTTTTTATTTTAGATGGTGAAGCTGAAATTGTTATATCTGGAAAACCGTTTAGGCTAAAGAAAGCTGAATTTATTATAATGCCTGCTAATGATCCACACAGTTTATCGGCTATAACTAAATTCAAGATGATGCTGGTTATGATAAAATCTTGAAAGGCACCTGAAAATTTATTAAAGAAAATTTTTTTACAGATATCAATTCCTATTGGGATTAATTATTACTTTGAGAGATTTTCCAGCAGCTGCCATAACCTTAAAACCTTCGCCTGTTTGCTGCAAGTTAAATCTATGGGTAATCATGTCTTTTACTCCAAGTTTTTTCTTGGAAAGAATAGTTAGGGCCTCTTGAAGATCTTCTGAGGCTGCTCCATAGGAGGTTTTTATTGTTATTTCATTTCTCCAAAATTGGTTAATTGGTACTGGCAACTTAACTGTAGGATTTGGAACAGCAAAAAACAGGACAGTTCCTCCTTTATCTACGCATTCTAGCGATGTCAGAGCTGCTTTAGTTGCTCCGGTACATACTATTACTTGATTTGCTAGTTTTCCTTCATTAATTTCTTTTAGTTTTTTCGGAAGGTTTTCTTTTGCATCTATAGTAAAATCAGCACCAAATTTTTTAGCTAGCTTTAATCTGTAGGGATTAATGTCTGTGGCTATTATTCGTTTTAAACCCTTAGAATGAGCTAATGATGTATGTAGAATTCCAGAAACTCCACATCCAATAATAAGTAAAGATTCTTTTTTTTGTAGTTTTGCAATTCTTTGTCCTCGAATTACACAAGCTAGTGGTTCAATAAATGTGCCTTCTTCGAAAGATATCTGGGGTGGAAGTTTATGTATGCCATATTTGATGTTAATTTTGGGTACTCGAATATACTGGGAATATCCTCCCGGATAGTAATTTGTTTTGTGAAGGGTTGCACATGCTGTATGAGCTCCACTTTTACAGTATTCACATTCGTTACAAGGTACGTGATGTGACACAAAAACTCGTTCACCAATTGAGTAATCCTCTACTTTCGCTCCGACTTTTTCAATTGTACCTACAGCTTCATGTCCAAGCACCAAGGGTGCTTTAGGAACTCTATACCACTCCATTACGTCGCTTCCACATATTCCACATGCCATGACTTTAAAGAGTAATTCTTCATCTCCAATTTCAGGTATTGGGATTTCTTTAATTCGAATATCCTGATTGTTATAGTAGAAAGCTGCGAGCATTTTGGATCACTAGAAAAAGAAGGATTAGTTAGCTCTAATCTTTTTCTGCTATAAGTTTATTGAATAATTCATTTGCTTCTTGGGCTGTGTAGTTGTCGTGAATTATTGCTCTTATTGCTCGAATAGCAGCTACTGGGTTTTGTGTTTGCCAAATATTTCTTCCCAAGTTTACTCCAATAGCTCCTTGTTGTAATCCATCGTAAACAAATTCAAACACTTCAAGTTGAGAGCCTACTTTAGGACCACCTGCAATAACAACAGGAACTGGACAACCATTTACTACTTTATTGAAATCTTTTTCGCAATAATATGTCTTGACAACTCTCGCACCAAGTTCAGCTGCAATTCTGCAGCATAATCCTAAGTACCTAGCTGTTCTTTTTTCAAGTTCACGCCCAACTGCTGTGACAGCCATTACAGGAATCCCGTATTCTTCACATTCATCAACTAATCTTGCTAGATTTTTTAATGTTTGATTTTCATATTTGCTACCTACAAAAATCGACATTGATACTGCACTTGCATTGAGTCTTATTATCTCTTCAATTGATGTAATTATTGTTTCATTTGCTAAATCTTCTCCTACAACACTTGATCCGCCAGAAACACGAAGAATGATTGGTTTTTCAATATTTGCTTTAATGCAGTTTCTAAGTACCCCTCTTGTGAGCATAAGAGCATCCGCATATTGAACTATGGGTTTTATTGTTTCGCCAGGTTTTTCAAGTTTAGTTGTGGGACCTTGGAAATATCCATGATCAATTGGTAAAAATAATGCTTTTCCATCAGGTTGAATTAGTCGGCTTAAACGATTTTTCATTCCCCACTCCATTTCTCTATTTCTCCTTGAGGCTTCTTGGTCTCAGAATTAAATAACCTTTCTCAATTAACCAATGATGAAATTTCCATGTTGAGAATAGGCAATTTGTTCTGCAAGTTTTTCTAACTTCTTCGTATTCTTGAGTTTTATCTTTTAATTTATTAAGTTTGATTTGAGTTGGACACTTTACATCCTTGCAAAACTCGCGTCTTTGGTACTCTATAAAATCTTTAGTTGACATTTCTATCACTTTCGATTAGTATTAATTCAATAAATAATGCTTTTTCGCTCTTTTAAAAAATAAAAAAATATTGTAAAACATTTTTTTGAAAAATTGAGTTTTTAGGGAGGTCTTAGATATATACGAAGTTGTCCTCTGGATACTTGAAGATCTATTCCACTCTCTGACATGCAACATTTGGAGGCTGGTCCTACTGCAGAAATTGCTAAAAGATTTTTAAATGAAGTTTTTGCTCCGAGCAATTCTTTAGCTGCTTCTTTTCTAAGTTCAATCTCAAGATGTGTAACTTTCCATTCTTCCCCGTCGATTATAACGTCTGTAATTCTTCCTACTTTTAGGCCTTCACAATAAACCTCTTGATTAATTAGTTCAGAATATTTCATGTAATTTCCTCTTGAGCTAATTTTTATTATTTAAGAATTAATAAGATTTTTCTACATATTTTAATGTCTATTGATTAATGTCGTCTTTTACAGTATAGTTGGTAACGTGTTTTGTGATTCTTGGAATTGGAAATAGTTTATTCTTAACATTTGTGATAAGTAAAAGTATAAGAAGATAATTCTGAGATAGTACTTTCTATTGTGAGGGAGATATAAGTGTTCGATAAAGTCATCGAAACAGTTGCGTTTAAGCTAATAAAATTGGCAGTTACAGAATTGCCTAGAGATGTTGAACGAGCTTTGCAACAAGCTTATAAGGAAGAGGAAAGTGAAACTGGAAGGACTCAACTAAAAGCTATACTAGAGAATGTGGAACTAGCCAAAAAATACAAAATACCTATGTGTCAAGATACAGGAATTATCATATTTTATATTAAGGCTGGCTCCAAATTTAAGGATCTACACAAAATCGAAGAAGCTCTCCGTGATGCAACAATAAAAGCCACAAAGGAGATTCCCCTTCGTCCCAATGCAGTTAATCCCTTTACACGAAAAAATACAGGGAATAATACGGGAAGATATATTCCATTTTTAAACTGGGAGATCGTTCAGGGTAATGGTCTTGAGCTTACAGTTATGCCTAAAGGAGGTGGATCTGAGAACGTCAGTGTTTTAGGAATGATAAACCCAAGTCAAGGGATTGAAGGATTAAAGAAGTTTGTAATCGATTCGGTTATTGCTGCTGGAGCAAAACCTTGTCCTCCAATCATCTTAGGTGTGGCTGTGGGAGGTGGAGCAGATATTGCAATTAAACTTGCCAAAGCAGCTTTGCTAAAGCCTTTGGATCAACTTAACACAGATCCAAAATTGGCAAAACTTGAGAAAGAGATTTTTAATCTTGTAAACTCAACTGGAATTGGACCTATGGGATTGGGAGGAAAGACTACAGCTCTAGCTGTGAAACTAGAGTTTGCTCATAGACATCCTGCTTCTTATCCTGTAGCGGTAGTGTTCCAATGTTGGGCTGCTAGACGAGCTTCAGCTCATATCTCTGCTAACGGAGAAGTAGAATATTTATCTCATAGGGTGATTTGAAATGGCAGTTTATAGACTTAAAACTCCAATTTCTGAAGAGGAAATACGAAAACTAACAGTAAATGACATTATCTATATAAATGGGGCATTAGTGACAGCTCGTGATGCAGCTCATAAGCGTGCGCTAGAATTTCATCGAAAAGGAAAAAAACTTCCATTAAATTTAGAAGGATTAGCAATTTTTCACTGCGGCCCGATTGTAAAAAAGATAAGGGATGAATGGATATTGGTAGCAGCTGGTCCTACCACAAGTGCCCGGATGGATTTGTATGAAGCCGACTTTATTAAGAATTTCAAAGCTAGGGTAATAGTCGGAAAAGGAGGTATGGGTGGAAAAACTACTGAAGGAATGAAAAAAACCGGTGCTGTTTATGGGGCTTTCACAGGAGGCGCTGCAGTTTTGGCGGCAAGAGCTGTTAAAAAAGTAAAAAAAGTTTATTGGCTAGATCTTGGAATGCCAGAAGCATTATGGATCTTAGAAGTTGAGAATTTCGGTCCAGTGATAGTCGCTATAGATTCGTATGGAAAAAATCTTTTTGAGGATAACCAAAAAAAGGTTATGAAAAATCTGAAAACGCTATAAAAGAATAATCCATCATTCAAAGGAACTGCTTCTCAAAAAAGATATAAGATCAATCTTGTTCATATCGAAAATTAGGAAATTGGTAGCCCGGGAGAGATTCGAACTCTCGTCGAGGGCTCCAGAGGCCCCTATGCTTGGCCGCTACACCACCGGGCTATATTTATTGTGATCAAAACTACTTCTAAATAATATCTTTAGTGTTTTAAATTCTAAGTATTTTGGATATGTTTTTTTGAAGAATTAATTCTTTATCTTGATCTAATATGTTTAGCAACTCAACGATTTTTGCTGAGACAAGAGGGTGTTCGTGGGGAAAGTCTGATCCAAGAACCAATTTGGTTGAACCAAGAGCTTTTAGCGCATAGTCTACAAGGGGGTAGGTGTTTCCCGATGTTTCCAGAAATATGTTTTCGCTCTTGGCTATGTTAATAGCTTTTTTTAATCGGTTTAGGTCAAGGCAATAGACTCCGGTGCCTAAATGGGCTATTATTAGTTTTATTTTGTATTCTTTTGTTAAGGTTTTGATTTGATCAAAATCATTGCCCAAATGGGTGCATATAGGAATGTTGTATTTTTCAGCTATGTTGAATATTTCTTTGAGCTTTTCTGAAGGTGTAGGGTGCATCTCCAAGTGGAGCTTAACTCCTTTTAGTTTCCATTTTAAGATACATGTTTCAAGCTCTTTTGCAGCTGTCTTATCGTTAGGATTTATCCATGCAAAACCTATGTAAAAATCAGGAAATTGATCAACAACTGAACTAATATATTGGTTGCTAAAAGCTGTTGGTTTATCGTAAAAATATCTAAAAATCACTGCTTTGTCTATTTTGCTTGTCTGCATTAGTTTGACAAAGTTTTTTGGTTCTGCTTCTTTTGGAGGTTCTCCAATATGTACATGTGAATCAATTATCAACTTATCCACTCCTATAGCACAGTCTATCATCTAATATACTAAATATTTTTAAAAGGATTAATGTTAGATGGCTATGGTTATCTTGAGCGCTTAACTGCTTGCCATTTTGTTAATAGTCTTTTTAGAAGTTTAGGTTCTGTAAAGCTTGGTTTTGTTTCTGAGGAAGATTTAGAGAAGGGTGAGGAAATTCAATTATGGAATGTGGATAGTTTTTGATTGAGTTAAAGCTTGAGCGTTGTACTTTGTTGTTGCGTGTATTCATCTAGAACGTTCGAGACGGAGCAAAGCTACGCCGAGACTAAACTGAAAACAATTACATGCATTAAATTTCCTAAGATGTTAATAGTTGAATAGTAATAGAAGAATGAATTGGAGAGTTCTATTTGATTATTGAAATG
>JAOZGY010000011.1 GCA_026015145.1 Candidatus Bathyarchaeota archaeon
TTGGCAAAAAGCTGTAATTTGAGTTTTTCTCCTGAAATACGTATCATTGTTGGATCGATATTTACCTCGTGAACAATGGTTTTTCTACTAACAATTTTTTCTTTTAATGATGAATGATCTATAGTTGCAATAATTGGTTCTACAGAAACTAGTTTTGTCATTTTTGAGATCTCAATACATCTCAATCTTCCACTTTTAATAACAATTATGAATACAAAAAATGAATTAGAAATAATTATTAAAAACTTAGTAATGGTTTTATAAAAATACAGCAAAGTGACAATGAAAGAATGATTTAGTCCTCTGTTAGAATTAGCGTCAGAGTTGATCTAACATTGTTTATGGTTCTAAGTCTATGAGTCACTAATTCTTTTAATTCATCCATAGAATCAGCTTTAATTCTAACAAGCAAATCATAGACTCCATAAGAAACATAAACTTCTTGAACACCTTCAATTTTTTTAGTATCGTTTAAAACTTGATCCTCTGATCCTGATCCAACATTAAATAATACGAATGCTTGTGGCAATTTAATTCACTAAGCATAATTATGGTCAAATCATAATTAAAATGTTACATTCTAAATCAAACAAAATAAAAGTTAATTAAGCCAATAAATCATAAAAATTAATCAAAAACTCATTATTTTGTCAATAAATAATCAAGATAATTAAAAAAACCAGTCAATACCTTAATATCGAACACCTCAATGATAGTTGGAACCAAAGAGTGCTAAATTAATAGAACTTTCACAGATTATTGTCCAAAGTCTGAGTGATTACTCGATTTTTAAGATAATTAATGATACACTTCAAAAGGAGCTAAAAAAATTGAATATAAAAATGCATGGAGGCACGCAGGAAATAGGAGGCTCTTGTATAGGAGTCGAAACTGAGTGCTGCAAAATAGCATTAGATTATGGAATAAAAATTGATGAAAATAATCCAAAGCAATTGCCAACAGATTTTGATGCTGTAGTAATAAGTCATGCTCATTTAGATCATTCAGGTAGTTTGCTAAACTTGTCCAACGCAAAACCAGTCATTATAGGTTCAAAGATGACACGAGATGTCACAATTGAGCTTCTATTGGACATGATAAAGATTCAAAATAAAAAAGGTAAGATTTACACACATAATAATCATCATGTGGAAATAATAAGGAGAAATTGGTGGAGTCGCAATTCGACTGCTTTACCCGGTATGAGCATAAAGCTTTATCCAGCTGGACATGTAGCGGGTGCAAAAATTACTCATGTTCAATCTGAAGGGAAACAAATACTCTATACTGGAGATTTTTGCGTCCATAACACTGAAATTCTTGACGGATGCAACATCAAAAAACTTCCTAAAAAACCAGACTTGTTGATAACTGAATCAACATATGGTGGAAAAATAAGAGAAGATAGAAATAAATTAGTCGAATATTTTTTTGATAAATTAAGAAATACAATTGAGAAAAAAGGAAATATACTAATTCCTACTTTTGCATTTCATAGAAGCCAAGAAATGTGCAAAAGAATAGATCAAGCAATGAAAGAGGGTATTATACCCCGATACAAAGTCTATACAATATCTAACTTAGCTAAAAAAATAACCGGATTTTTTAATGAGAATAAAGAATATTTTAGAACAGAAATTCAACTACAAGAAAAACCGTTCAAGTATAAACATGTTAAACACCTCTATAGAACATCGCAAATCAAAGAACCTGCAATAGTTATTTGTACAGCAGGATTTGGTCACGCTGGGGCTAGCCTTCATTTGTTAACAAAATGGGGAACAAATTCAAATAATTCAATTATTGTAACATCAGGTTATCTTCCTCCAGAAAGTCCACTTAACCTTGCAAAACAAAATAAAGAATTTACCTATAAAAAAAGGATGATTCAAGTTGAAGCTGAGGTTGAGCAAATCGAACTTTCCGGTCATGCCGATCAAAAAGAACTAATTCAACTAGTTAATAGTGTAAAACCGAAGAAAACAATTCTAATTCATGGAGAATTAGAACAAGCAAAAACTCTTGCCAAAGAAATCGCAGAAATCAGTGAAGTTATAATTCCAGAAAAAAACGAAATCATAAATGTTTAATTAAGAGAAAATCATGTTTTATTAGACTTTCAACAATATTTCTATTTTTAGAATAGAAAAGTATATATGAAGAATTTTACATATGAATAATAATTCAGTTGAAAGCGTGGTTATATTGAAAAAAGCATTGAACCAAACGTGCTACAAATTTTTTTCATGTCTCTCAAATCCCACGCGGCTTGCAACAATAGAAATGTTAATAGAAAAACCAATGAGCGTCAACGAAATAGCAACAGCTCTTGGTGAAGAGCAAAGTATGATTTCTCACAATCTAAAACTATTGCTTGATTGTAATTTTATAGAGAGTAATAGGGATGGAAAAAAAAGAGTTTACTCATTAAACAGAGAAACAATAGAATCACTCTTCAAAATTGTAACAAACCACGCAAAAAAGTACTGCCCAAAAGGTGGTAGATGTGGAATTAAAGGAGATCAAAGAAAATAGTAACAAGAAAAATAATTGAAATAGATGAAAAACTATGCAACGGATGCGGCGAATGCATTCCAAACTGTGCTGAGGGTGCAATGCAAATCGTTAATGGAAAAGCAAAGATAGTTAAAGATTCTTATTGTGATGGACTAGGTGCGTGTCTTGGACATTGTCCACAAGGAGCATTGAGCATTATAGAAAGAGAAGCAGAAGATTTTGATGAAGAGTCAGCTAAATCGCATATAAAAAAAATCAGAGATAAAAAGTACAAAACTAAAATAAAAAAACCACAATGGCCAATACAACTAAATTTAGTATCACCAAACGCAGATTTTTTTGATAATTCTGACATACTTCTTGTAGCTGATTGTGTACCTGCTACTTATCCAGATTTTCACACTGAACTTGTTTCGGAAAAAAAAGTTTTAATCGGTTGTCCAAAATTTGATGATGCTACGAAATATGCAGCAAAACTTGGAGAAATTCTCAAACTACATAATATAAAAAGCATTACTGTAGCACATATGGAAGTACCTTGTTGTTCAGGACTAAAATGGATAGCACAAAAAGCTGTTGAAAATTCAAATAAAAACATTCCAATAAAAAATATAATGATAGGAGTAAATGGTGAAATTAAATGAACGAAAAAGCAAACGTGAAAAATCCTCAAACATGCCCAGGATTACGTGACTTTTTAAGACCCACACCAAGCTACGTAAAATGTCATATATGTGGAAGCGATGTTGAGATTTGGAGCGATGAAGATTCAACAATATGTGATAGTTGTGGTGCAGAGTGGAAAAAACCAGATGAGAATGCATCATGTTTAGAATATTGTGAATATGCGTCAAAGTGTAGGGAAATAATAAATGCAAGAAAAACGTGAAAAGGAACTGGCGGATCATCCCAGAATAGTCCGAGAAAAGAAAACAATTGAAGCTATGATAAAAATCTACTGTAACCATCATCATAACACATCAAAAGAACTGTGCACTGAATGTAAACAACTGTTCGAATATGCAAAAAAAAAGCTAAACAAGTGTCCTTTTCAAGAAAACAAAACTACTTGCGGTAAATGTCCAATTCATTGCTACGAACCATCAAAAAGACAGGAAGCAAAAAAAGTAATGAGGTATGCAGGTCCTAGAATGATTTGGTACCATCCAAAGATGGCTATTCAACATTTGCTTGATGGAAGGAAAAAACCAAAAAAACTTTCCGGAAAAAGAAAATAATATAGTTACTTAATATTTTTTATAGATTACAATTCTGAACACAAGATTACTCTAATTTAAAGACAATAGATAACTTCTTTTTTTCTAAACCATCAATAATCTGTATCCATGATTTAGGCATACTTTCTTTTTCTTCAGATGAAAGAGGTCTGAGTGCATAATCTTTATCAATAAAAAACCCTTGATTGCATGAATCACAATTCTGATAAGGAAATAATCCTAAAGGAGACCTCTTTATTTGTTGTTTAACCTCGCAATAGGGGCAAGGTTTTATTCTAAACTCACTCTTTTCAGTTTTTTCTTCCTTAATTTCAATATGATTTTCTAATTCTTCCCAAGAGGTATATATTCTATGTAAAGGAGAACTACTATTCTGCCACA
>JAOZGY010000026.1 GCA_026015145.1 Candidatus Bathyarchaeota archaeon
TTTAGAAGCAATGTATCCATCTAAAAATAAAGATATGAATATAATTTTAATATCAACAAATATTCAATGGAAGTATCAATAAAAGTGAAGTTTTAATGAAATAATATTTTTTAACATAAAAATTGCTTGACAACCTCATAAAGAACACTTGTTCCAAAAACAAGATTTCTAATAGAAATTCGTTCATCAATTCCATGTTCTCTAGTAATTATTCGGGGGGATGATTTTTCTAGAAGTCTAGGTTGAAAACCATAACATATACTACCAATTCTTCTAAAGAAACGCGAATCTGTTCCACCAGTCATTAATAAAGGAGTTACACCACATCCAGGTTTGAAATCTTTAAGAACTGATACAATTGTATCATAGAATTTCGTGTCTACCTTAGATACAGTGGGTTCTTGAATTTGGAGGATCTCTATCTCAATATTTTTAGAATCAATATCTTTTAATAAGGTTTTGATTATTTCTAAAGTTCTTTCTGAACTCTGACCTGGAAGTATTCTGCAATCAAAAGTCGTTTCGCACTCCGAAGGAAGTACATTTTCTTTTAGACCCCCCTTAATTATTGTGGGTGTAATTGTTGTTTTCACTCTTGGTCGTATTTCTGTTACAAGATCAGGATAATGTTCTGCTAGTTTATTCAAGATTAAATCACTTTGTGGAGGATTTGCTATAATATCAGAAAATGATTTTATTAGTTGTGGATTATTTATTGCCAATTTTTCTAGAAACATTCGTAAAGAAGTAGGTAAAATGGTTTGAGGATTGTAGTTGGTGAGTTTTTCTATAACTTTGTTCATTAGAATTATTGCATTAGTGTTTTTGTCAGGCATGGACGCGTGTCCTGGAATACCTTTTGTTTTTACTTTGAACCAGATAATACCTTTTTCAGCATTTTGTATTGTGAATATAGTTCTGTTTTGAATAGTAATTCCATGTCCGCCGCCTTCATTAATAACGTAATCAGCAGATATTTTTTCTCTATAATTTTCCATAAGATATTTGGCACCGTTAATTCCTCCTTTCTCCTCATCGGCCGTTGCAGCTAATATTAAATCACCTTTCAACTGCACATCATTACGTTTTAATAATATATACACCATTATTTCGATGGTAGTCATACCCTTCATATCTAAAGCACCACGTCCCCAAACATAGCCATCCTTAATTAAGCCTCCAAAAGGATTAATACTCCATTGTTTTTCATTTGCAGCCACAACATCCAAATGAGAAAGCAATAGTAAACTGGGTTTCTTACCTGTTCCTTTCATTCTAGTGATAATATTAGCTCTTTTAGGTGCTGACTTAATAATCTCGCAATCAAATCCTTCAGAGGAAAGAACATTTTTTAAATAGTTAGCAGCTTCGAGTTCGTTTCCAGGTGGATTTGTTGTATTAATACGAATTAAATTACTGAGAATTGTCGTTATTTCGTTTTTAACTTCATCAAATAACCTGGTAGGCAATTATTCTTCACCAATGTTGATTTTAGTAGATAACTAGCTAAAGTTTTTTTCGTGTCTCGGTTAATCTTAGTATAACAACAAAAAGTAACAAGCCAATTATCAAAAAGAAAGGGCGAAGTTTAAATATGAAAATATTTCCCTCCTATAGATAATCCTGGTGAATTGTCTATGAAAGAATTGAAGGCTATTGACTACAAGTTACTATTTGAGATAATGAAGAACTCTCATAGAAGTGATAGACAACTAGCTAAAGCATTGGGTGTTTCGCAACCTACTGTAACTCGAAGAAGATCTATGCTTGAAAAAAACTATATTGAAGGATATACAGTTATTCCCAAATTTGGAAAAATTGGTTTTGAAATGGCATCATTTACTTTTCTAAAGAGTAAATTAAGACAGAAAAATGGGGATGGAGAAAATGAAAACTTGGAGAAACTCAAATCCTGGTATAAAAAACAACCAAATGTTGTATTAGTTCAAGATGGAAGAGGCATGGGTTGGGATATTATATGTATTTCATTCCACAAGAACTTTTCCTCTTATGCCGATTTCATGCGAAAACAAGAATCAGATCTATCAGACTTAATAATTGAGAGTGAAACTTTCCATTCAGATTTGAACAATGGAAGTTCAATAAAACCTTTCCATTTAAAATATTTGTCAGAACCAGAGTAATTGAAATCGAAACTCAAAGTGCAAATATTTTTAGCAATTATTCGGAAAGAATTAGACATAAATTCTTAGATAACTTTCTATTAATCAAATCTTTCTTCAAACATTCAATCAAAAAAAGTTAAACTTTATTATCTTTTAAATAAATATAGTCTGAAATAAGTGAATACAGTGCTTTCGAGGTAAAAAAATGATTAGCGAACAAACAATAATTACAAATAAAATAGTCAATCCTGAACCAAGCAAAATCGTTGGTTTAATTTCAGACACTCATGTACCATTTAGGGCAAAACGTATTCCAAAAATGGTTTTTAAAACATTTGCAAATGCAGATTTCATAATACATGCGGGAGATTTAGTTGCATTATCAGTTATTGACGAATTGGAACAGCTTGCCCCTGTTTTAGCAGTTCATGGAAATATGGACCGACAAAAAGTCAGTGGTGCTCTACCTAAAATTAATTCTTTAAAGGTATTTGATTGGAAAATCGGTGTAATGCATGATCCAAATCCTCCATTTGGAAGGCGAAGAATTAGAGAAATAGCTGCTCAAAATGGATTTAATGTCTTTGTTTATGGGCATACGCATTGTTCAAGAATAAAATGGGAAGGAATGAGACTATATATTAATCCAGGTAGTCCGACTGATCCTGACCGACCTTACATAAATAAACCATCAGTAGGTTTGCTGAAAATAACAAAAAAAGCAATTAAACCTAAAATAGTATTCATATAAAAATCTGGTTTTTGATTAAAAAATAATTATTACAATAAAATAAAAAGATAAAAAATCAAAATTGCATTGTGAATATTTTTTTCGATCTCTGAGACTTTAGTTTAACTTATCTCCCTCAAGGCCTAAATAGTTGTAACTCAGGTGTTTTTAAAAGCTAATTTTATGAAAAAGATAATAGAAGTCGGAGGCTAAAACTTGGAGAATTGTAAGAATCCATGGAAAAATAATTGTCATAGTGAAAATATAAAGCTCTACATTTTAGTTAAAGGAGAAAAATTGCCAATTTGTAAACATTGTTGGAGCGGAATAGCAGAACAAAAGGTAGAATGGGGAAATTGAATTGGAAAATTTTAGTTTGAACAGCGCAAAATCGTTTTTAGGAAAAAATGTAAATTTGCATCTAAAAGATGGAGCAGTAATAGTAAATGTTCAACTGATTAATATTAAAAAAGGCGAATATGGAAAAAGAAAGCTGATTGAATACGTAGCCTATGGCAACAGAAAACACAACATAATTCCTTTAAGAAATATTGCATGGGCAGAATTACTTAATTTGAATCTTATCCAAGCAGCAGGGTAAAAACTAAACCCGTTTTCTTATTGAGTAATTTTGATAAATGAAGATCAGTCTAGCAAAAGCTGAATATATCT
>JAOZGY010000046.1 GCA_026015145.1 Candidatus Bathyarchaeota archaeon
GTTTCTTAAATCAGAATTATTAAGTATATTCTCTAAAAGTATGATCACATTTTGTACAACGCATGAACTGAGTTGAAGATTCGTCTCCACCCCGCGTTTGTACTTGCCAAACGTATACTTTTTTATTTCCACATTTTGGGCATTCAACTTTTAGAGTTGGGAGAATATTCAGTTTCTGTTCTTCTTTAGTAATAACTGTAACGAATCTTTGAAGATTTTCTTTTTTCTTCGAAACTTTATTATTTACAGTTTTTTTTGTTTCTTTTTTTGTATAACCGCATTTTAAGCATACAAGACTAATTTTTATTTTCTTTCTAGCCTTAGTTTTTTTTGGTGTAAGTCTCGAACCACATTTTGGACAAAATTCCATTCTTTAGCGCCTTTTTATATTAATATAGATAGATGAACAGTTAGGTCATTTCTAAAATATAGAGAAAAATATAAGCTTTTTGAATACATATAGGTCAGTTTAGCATTTATAGTCAGAATATAACTTATTTTTCTAATTTGTACCATTGGGAATTTTTTTTCTCTATTTAGGTTTAAAAACTTTTTAATAAATTTATTTTTGTTTAGATATTCAGTTACTTATTTCCCTTAACGGTTTCCCACAAGTTTATTTTTTCTTTTTTTAGATCACTTCTTTTTCTTTGTAAAAACTTATAGACAGTTGTATGTTGACTGCCATTAATTATCATTTGTATGGCATTTCTTGCAACATCTACTTGTTCAAAAGTACCAATTATTCCTATTGTGTGACCATAAATAGCCATTGATACCTCTGTCAATTCTTCAATTAATCTTCTAGTTTTTCCATTGGATCCGATTATTCTTCCCTTAATCCGACGTATATCTGAGTCAGATCGACCAAAAATAGAACGTAAATCAATGTAATCGAAAATTTCATTATCATATCGGATTAAACGAAATGCATGTTCAGGAGAAAATCCTCTACCTATTGCTAATACTATATCTTTTGCTGTAAAAAGCGTAGATGGATCTTTATTATTTTCAGAGACAATAATTGTAACACCACCAGCATTACTCTCAATATGGAGTTCAACCATTAGTTTATCTTCTATGTATTGCTTAACTCGACCATTGGGTCCTACTAATACACCGATTCTTTCTCTTGGAATTCTAATAAACATTCTTGGATTAGAGATTTTTATTCACAACCTTTTTGAAGGTTTCATCAACTGAACAAACATTAACTCCCAAACTCTTAAAGAATCTATTAATGTTTTTTAAATCCCTATTTAGTAAGAATTTTGCCAAAGGATGAGTTGATGGAACTGCTTGTGACACATCAAATATAACTGGTTTATTTTTCCAAATCATTATATTGTATTCACTTAAATCTCCGTGAACTAGATCAGCTTTTTGATACAGTCTTCTTATGTAAAGCAAAACAGTATTATAGATTTTATCAGGATTTTCAGGTTGATATTTCTTGAGAGATGGTGCATTAACACCTTCTTCTCCGATGAACTCCATTACTAGAACATTATTTTTTATTGCTATTGGTTTTGGAACACGAACTTTTGCTCTGTAGGCCTGTTCTAAATTTCGATATTCTTTTTGTGCCCACGTAAAAATTAATGATTTAGTATCACGTTTGATTCGTTTAAACCGATAATCACCTTGAATATACTTGAGCATACCTTTCTTGAATTCTGCTGAACTTGTTAAGTAGATTTTAACAGCTAAATCTTTTCCTTCTGGATCTTTTCCCCAATAAACCCGTGATTCTTTTCCAGCGTTTACTACTCCGTTAAGTTCATCTAAAATACCTTTTTTAAGTAAAGCATAAATGACCATAAAAGTAGCATTATCAAAAACCTCTTCAACTGTAGCTCTTTCAGATGAGAAATCGTGTTTTAGCATTTTATCCCTTTTTTCAATTAGTTTTTCTTTATGTTTAATTCGTTCACGAGCTTTATTGGACATTGAGTTTCATCATCCTAGTATATGCTAAGTATTAAAACTGCTCGCAACAGAATATGAAAATACACAATTTCTATTACTATTCTATACGAAAAATACTAAAAAAAACTAATACGTAAATTTGTAACTAAGCTTAAATTTTCTCAAAATAATAAGACCTATTATCGATGGAGTTTGATTAAGTGGAATACGTTTTTAATATTCCGTTTAGAAAGAATCTAAAACTTAAACATATAATTGAAAAAATAAAAAAAGATAAAAAATTACAAACGTTATGGAAATGCGCTAATGTTACAGCTATTGATCGGATGGGGATTACTGACCACGGTCCTACACACGTTAAAATCGTAGCTAATTTAGCTTTAAAACTGCTTCGAATCCTGTTAAATGCTAGAGTTGAACCCAGCATAGTTATTAATTATGGAATGAAAAATGAAGATGCGGAAGTGGTAGTTGTTCTTGGTTCAGTTTTCCATGATATAGGTATGATAGTAATAAGAAAAGATCATGAAAAATACAGTGCACTACTAGCCTCAGAGTTTATCAACAAGCTTCTTAATTCAATCTATTCTGAAGAAGAAGTAGCAATAATTAGCTCAGAAGTACTACATGCCGTTGTGGCTCATGAGCAACCAAATGAACCTTTAACCCTTGAAGCAGGCATTGTCGGTATTGCAGATGCTTTAGATATGGAAGCTGGAAGAGCAAGAATACCCTTTGAAGCTGGAAAAGTAGATATTCACTCGATTTCTGCTCTTTCAATAGAAAAAGTGGAAATAATTGAAGGAGAAAAAACTCCTATAACCATAAAAATTTCAATGTCAGATGCTGCGGGAATTTTTCAAATTGATGAATTACTTAAGCCTAGAATAGAAAAATCTGGTTTACAAAAATATTTTCATGTTATTGCAGAAGTAGCGTGTAAAGATAAGAAAAAAATCATTGAAAAATTTGAGATTTAAAAAATTTAATTAAAGAATAAGAACAAAGTTCTATGTTGTTGTTCCATAAAGACTGAATAAAACAATTGCATCTGTATTCGGTGAATCTGATTTAGCTTCTACTTCAATTGCCCAAATGATATTTTGTGAGGATAGAAGTCTAAGCATATCTTCATCTGTTAACCATATGCTTGAGGCGTTATTGAAAGTTTTTTCAACTGTATTTGGTGAAAATGTATTGTCAATAAACAATAAACGAATTTTAACTTTGATAGTTTCATTATTGTTGAAGTCACCTATTACTTGAATCTTGGATCTAAAACTGGTAATTCTAAGTGGTCTAATATGGACGCTTTCAGGTACTCCAAAATTATTATTTTGGCCTATATCGATTAGAATGTTTTCTTCTTTGAAAACTCCACCTGTACCGGAAATCCAGATATTGAATGGATTATTTATTTTTGCAGTCCAATTCCCTAAAAAACTGATTCCTTCAGAAAGAATGGGAGCTGGATCTGCAGTTTCTCTAATATTTATTCCAAAAAGATTAGAAGGATCAGTAGCAAAGGATTCAAAAACAACTCCCCAAAGTAAAGTTTGGAACATTGATCCGTCAACTAATAATCCGGTTTGATTTGATTTTCCATATTCACCCATCCAAAATCTAGTAGTTTGTATTTGACTATCAGAAAGTTCAGCTAGATTTTCAATTATTATAGCTATTGAATTATCTGGTATGTTAAAAAAACAACGCTTAATCTCAGAGCTAGCGTAAGAGCCAGTTGCATTCCCAATTGGTGTTTTGAAAACAATTGAGTTGGTGCAATTAATAAAATGTGAATCGAAAATTTTTGTTGCTTCACTCCATGTATTTGTATTTACTACTTCAAGGGCTGTATTGCAATTTTTAAAGATCATATTTGAAATTGTTGTAGCAAAGGAGTTCTCAATTCTTAATGTTGAATTAATTATTTCAAAACCAAATAAATGATTATATTGAGAACTTGTGTAATTATTTCCAAAGATCAGAATATTTTTTCCATTTCCAAGTATTTTTGCGCCATCACTGGATATTTGTAATCTATTCTTATTTAAAATGCTAATATCCGATGCGAGTATGTATTCTCCCTTTTCTATGTGAACGATGTTACCATTAGCTACTGCCTGATTCACTACAAAAGAAGCATCATTTGATTCAAATTCTATCTTGCCATTCATCTGATTTTTTGCTTTATACGTTGAATCGTCCTTAAAGATAACATAATTATACGGAGAATCATGAGCTGTACTTCTTAAAGAATTATTTAAATCTATAATAAGATATGAATTTATAACGAGTATT
>JAOZGY010000049.1 GCA_026015145.1 Candidatus Bathyarchaeota archaeon
TGCCATGGATTCAAGTCTTCCCATATGAAGAGCTTTCTTGAATCTCTGACCTTTTTGGTTTCTGCAAAAAATATCTTCCACGAATTTAAGATAAGGTAAGTATACTTTGCTTCCTGGAGTGGGAGGAGAAAAAAGTCGCCTTAAAAATTTTTTTTCACCTTTCAATTCCACATAGCCCAAGATTTTTCCAACTGCAGTTGTTTGAACAGCTTTCTCCCTTAGGGAGGATCCAACAACCTCTTCAAAGTTCTTAAGTTGGATAACTTGCCCAAGCACTGGATAAGAATCACCCAAAAATGGGTGAGATACCAACACATAGCTTCCTTCTTCTATGGATAGCTTACCCTGCAAGGGTGTTACAAAAAAACTAAAATTGCGAGAGCTAGCATCACTCATAACAATACCTAAGTGTTCCTTGAGTTTAATCTGTCCAGATCTGATATCCAACACGCACCATAGCACCCTTTCTCTGTTTGGTTAATCATTTTAACTTATTGGAGTAGTAATAGCTATTCAAAATAAGGCTTAATGGTTTAGCGGTACATTTCAGCTCTGAGGGGGTATTTCTTTTTGAAGAGCTTTTGTGCTTCAATTCTTAGTTTTAAATCCAGTTTTCTTTGGCTCTTTGAGATTGCAGCAAGATCAGGATGAGCCAAGATAGGGCCGTTTAATAGTAGATTTGATTTTTTCCTTCCTATCTCCCATGTAGGAACAGGCTTTCTTTTAAGAATCTCCGATATTATTTTGTTTTGTCTTTCTATATTATCAAAACTGCTTAGAAGATCCCTAGCTTGAGTGCTTGGTAGAGGTCTATAACCATAGAGTGGAGCTCCCTTCACGAGCCTTCGAATATTCTTTGGATTCTCGATTTGCATTCCCACACCAGTGTACTCCTGGGGATTGATCATAACCATCTTTAGCATATACCCTTCTCTTGGTCCCATAATTAGCACGTTTCCCTTAAAATCCTGCAAAACAGTCCAACCTATTGGCCGCTTATTGTATCGTTTTATAATTTTTTTTGTTAACAAGTCAATAGGTTCAGTGCTCACTTTGATCTTCCTATAAATGGGAGAATAACTCGTATCATAAAAATCTTCTTTTAAAGTGAGTGTATCTTCTTGGTAAGGTTTTTTATTAGTATAATATTATTGTGTTATCAACTAGTTTAAGTCGTAGATTGTGATCTGAAACGATTTCTTCTATGCATAACCATTCTTTTTCTTGGAGGCTTTTTCCTATATGGATCTCATAGTTATTCTTTGATTGTTTGTTGAGAATCAGAGTTTTTTTTGATATTTTGCAGGTTTCGCTTACTTTGGATAGAATGTTTTGGGCAGCTTTTTTGTTCATCCTAAACTACGTTTCTTTTATTGTTTTTTAATTTTTTGGCTTCTTTTTGCTGGATTTTTAATGACAAAGTTTTTAGGTTAAAAAAGATGTGAAAAGGGGCGGAGAAAATACCTATGTTGGGCGGTTTGTTTGGGATTGCCTCTAATGGCGATTGTTCAAGTGATCTTTTTTTTGGAACTGATTATAATACTCATTTAGGAACTGAAATGGCTGGTTTAGCCTTATTGGATGGGGACCTAAGAATCATTTCCCATAATATCAGCCATAGCCAATTTAAGATTGAATTTGGCAAGTATTTTGGTACACTAAAAGCTAATTTGGGAATAGGTGTAATTAGTGATATAGCTGAAGCTCAACCTATAAAGTTTGAAGCAAAAGTTGGCACTTTTGCTCTATGTACAGTTGGATTAATCAAGAACGAAAAGGAACTGTTTGCTGCTTTAACTAAAGATGGAGCAACCTTTAAGACCTCAAGACAGGAGTCTGGAAAAGATATTCTTAATCAAACAGAGATCGTTGGCGAATTGATATGCACAGGAGACAACATTATTGATGGAATTAAGAAGATGTATCAGAAGTTGGAGGGTTCAATTTCTCTTTTGTTGTTATCAGAAGACGACAGGATCATATATGCTGCTGGTGACACATTTCCATTGGTGGCTGGATCAAAGAATCAAAGTTGGGCAGTTGCTTCTGAAACTACTGCCTTTCCAAACCTGGGATATAAAACAGAAAAATTTCTGAACTATCGTGAAATAATAGCGTTTGATGAGGAAGGTTTGAAAACTAGGATTCCAACTCACGGAAAAAAGAGGTTTTGCCCGTTTCTTCATATCTATTCTGGTTTTCCAGCTTCAGATTATTATGGTATAAACTCTGAGATTGTCAGAGAAAGATGTGGTGGTTTTCTAGCTGAGAATGATACTGTCGAGTCTGATTTGGTATTAGGAATTGCTGACTCTGGTATTCCGCACTCTGTTGGATATACCAAAAGAAAGATAGAATTAGCTAAAGAAAAAACATTAAAAGACCTCTTGGAATTTGAGAAAGGTAATATTAACTCAACAGAGTTAGGCGCAAACATTAAAGGGGTTTTGGGTTTGCTCTCTCCTCTTAGACGTCCTTTAATTAAATATACTCCAGGCTGGGGAAGAAGCTATATTCCTCCTGTTCAAAGCCAACGAGAACTAATAGCAAAATACAAGCAGGTTCCAAACCCTCAAATGATAAAAGGCAAGCGGATAATTCTGATTGATGATTCAATAAGAAGAGGAACCCAACTTCGCACTTTGTTAAGAGAAAAGATCTGGCCATTCAAACCAAAAGAAATTCATGGAAGAATCGCTTCTCCACCCCAACTTCACCCATGCATCTATGATTTATCTACAAAACACAAAGATCTTGCAACTCTAAAGGACTTGGAAAATCCTAGCAGTGATAACAAATTTGAAGAATTTATTAACCCATCTAGCCCCGAATACGAAAAAATGGTGGAGAAAATAAGAGCGCGTCTTGGTTTTACAACACTAAATTTTATTACTCTAGAAGATATGGTCAAAGCTGTCGTTGAAGCACCCAATAACATGAACTTGAAAAAAGAAGATTTGTGTATGTACTGTTGGACTGGTTGTTATTAACCTTCTTTGGGTTTTTTCCGCTAGCAGCATTAGTTATTTTTTTGTATTGTTTGGTTGATTAGCTGTTTTATTTGGTTGGAGTCTAATTTTTTTGTCTCAAGAATTTTAAGTCCTGTAAAATCCATAAAATTATTAATTTGGTCTTTGTATTGTGATAAATTTCCTGTTGTATCGAGAAGGACGATTCCTCTAAATCCAATGAACATAGTTTTTAAAAAAGACTTTTCTTCTTCTGTTGCTTTTTTTTGTTGATGATTGAAATATTTTATCCATCCCGGAGTTAAAAAGATCAGCTTTTGTTCAGGATCAGCTTTAAGATAATTTCCTTTTCCCCCTAGAAAACAATCTATGCAGTTTACAGCATCAACTTTTACCGCATCAAACTCTTTTGCAAGTTTTTTCATTTCACCATTTAATCCCAGACAATCATCGCCATAGACTAACACAATTTTGCCGGGGTTTTTTTTCACACAGTTTTCAAGAACTGTTCTAAGATTTTTTTCTAAAAGACTATAATCACTGTGAAGAGTCATACCAAGAAAAACCACCACGAAATCTTTGTTTAAAGAAAGATTTTCTACTTCATCCTTGAAAACACTGCAACAAACAAGATAGTCTTTATCACCCAAATTATATTACCCACGAAAAGGTTTGAAAATGGATTATTTATTTGTAGTGTCCAGATCTTATCTTTAAGATATTAAATGCTGGATAGCAAGAAGCAATCAACCTAATAGAGTCGGATTATTCATAACAGAATTATCATTTGAAAGAATGATTAGTTTTTGCTTTTTCGTCCTAATACTATAGAGACGATAAGTCCTATGATTACTAATACAATTATTGTTGCTACGGCTGAGGTTAGCTCATCAACTGAGAGTTGTTGCTCTATTTCTTGAGCTTGATCTAGGTATTCTTGTGATTGTTGTAAGTGGGATACTGCTTCTTGCCATCTTCTCTGGTTTGCTAATGAGGTTGCAAGGTTGTATTCTAATGTTGCGTTGTCAAGAAAATCTTTTGCTTCTTGAATTTGGTAATCAGCATCCAAAGCTTCATCTAATTTGTTAGTGGTTTGCAGGTTGAGTTCACTATAGAGTTGTTGGAAGTCTATTTTTACTTCTATTTTAGAGGGAAGTGATGTCCATTCAAAGTCATACCACCAAAGGCCATGTTGTATTCCTTCGATTCTGATTATAACATCTTGAAATCCTTCAGTTGCGTTTTGTGGTACCTGAAAGAGTATGGGATCAAATGTATTTTCGTCATTGCTTGGGATTCCAATTGGGTTGTCTGAGAGGTCTATTGTGATTGTTTCTTGTGTTGTTGTCCAGTTGAATTTAATTTCAATCATTTCTACTTTGAGTTCATCTGGGCTTTGACTGCTAAAAGTTATTGCCAAAGCACCATCGTCACCTTGATAGTAACTTTGTTTTGACCAAGACAGAGTAATAGAACCTTGGTCTTGTTCTAGAGCAAGTACCGAGATGTTTTCCTCTAAAAGCATGAGTGAAAATAACATAACGAGAAGAAAAAACACAATTTTTCTCATTATGAACCACCCTTATTATTTAAGTTTAAGCTGACTTATTATTTATAATTGTTTACAACTAAAAACTCCGCTTTATGAGACACCCTCTGAGACTGTTTTGAATTCAGTCAAGAATTGCTGAGTAATATAAGAAAATTGATAAGATTTTTAGAAAATATATTATCCTAAGATTTTAATGTCTTCTAATTTGTTGTTTTTGCACAAGTTCCTAGTAATATAGTTATCTTTTGCGCCTTGTTGTTCAAGGATCCCATAGTCTTGGGTTTTGAGTTGGTCATCAAAGCAGATATTGGAAGTTATAAGACAGTTGCTTATTGTAGCACCTTCAGGATTGATTTTCGATATGAGCTAGTCTATCTTATATTTTTGGTTGGTGATTTTCTATTGATGCTTGGGTTTGGGGCTCGGGAGAAGCAATTAGTGCATATGCTATAATGGTTACTATTGCTATCGCTAAAAGTATACTTTTCTCCTTGATGTTGGATGGCGTTTGACCTTCATGAGTTCTAAGAGTTGAGGGTATTTTAGGTACGTTTCTGAAACAGAAACAGAAATGGGATCTGAAAAAAGATGGATTGTGGATTCATATGACTTAAAACAAGAAAATGTTAATCGTTGCTTTGAAGGTTAATGAAGTCGTGGAAACTAGTGC
The DNA here is from genome assembly GCA_026015145.1 of Candidatus Bathyarchaeota archaeon. Lineage (GTDB taxonomy): Archaea > Thermoproteota > Bathyarchaeia > Bathyarchaeales > Bathycorpusculaceae > AD8-1. The sequence goes on from JAOZGY010000049.1 coordinate 5,192, forward strand.
TACTGTTGATTCCGTTAGCGGTTGTGCTATTGGTAATTGGATATTCTTTTTTAATCTTTGATATGCTAGCAGATCTTGTGCCTTTGGTAAGTGTTTATGGTATTATTGTTTTTGCTTATTTTGGAGTCCGTCTCTTGTTTCATTTTCTAAATAAACCCTATACCAAGCCATTTAATATTTCAACATCAATTGTTGTACCGTGTTACCAGGAAAATCGAGAAGTTTTTGTTAATTGTCTTAAGAGTTGTCTTAAGCAAAAACCTTTGGAAGTTATTGTGGTAGATGATGGTAGCAAAGATTTGGCTAATTATAATGATGCTTTGGCTTTGGCTAAAGATCATCCGAAACTGGTAGTTTTGCGACAAGAAAAAAATCAGGGGAAAAGACATGCGCAAGCAGTAGCTTTTAGGATAGCTAAGGGTGATGTTTTGGTTACGGTGGATTCTGATACTGTGCTTGAAGACGATACTTTAGCAGAGTTGATAAAGCCTTTTGCAGAATCCAAGATAGGAGCAGTTGCTGGCCAGTTGAGTATTCTTAACAAGACTGATAATTTATTGACAAGACTTTTGAACATACGCTATATTGTAGCTGGGATTTTAGAGAGGGCAGCTTATTCATATTTTGGTGTAGTGAATTGTACCAGTGGGCCATTAAGTGCTTACAGGAAGACCGTGGTTTTAGATAACCTTGAAGATTATTTAACCCAGACTCATAAGGGTAAGAACTGTACTTTTGGTGATGATAGACGTTTAACTGCGATTACTCTAAGGGAGGGCTATTCTGTTTTCTTCCAGAAGACAGCTAAGGCTAAGACTTTGGCTCCTACGACGTTTAAAGGATTTACAATTCAGCAGTTGAGGTGGAATAGAAGTTTTTGGCGAGAGAATTATTTGGCTCTTAGGTGGATGTGGAGAAGATCAGCTTATCTGAGTTTTGGGACCTTAATGGATATGTTTTTGCCTTTTCTGTATTTTGGGTCCTTAGTTTGGAGCATATCGGTTAGCTTTACTTCTTTTAGTTTGTTTTTGCTCTTTCCATTGTTTATAACAGCACCTCTGATGGCGTTTATTAGGAACTTTGATTATTTGCGAATGACTAAAGCAAAAGATTACGCTTTGGTGCCATTGTATTCTTGGTTGTATCTGATTGTACTACTGCCAATCACGTTTTTTGCAGTTTTCACAACAAGTCAGACTGGATGGGGTACAAGATAGAAAATGAATAAGACAAAAACTGATGTAAAAATGAGAACAATAAACAAACCTTGCATGATTCAAATAAGTCTGCCTGGCAGTTATTCGATAAGTATTATAGGAAGTGGAATGGTAGGCGAAAATGTTGGAAAAGGCTTAATTGAGATAGGCCAGAACGTGATCTTCTTTGATGTAGATAATGAAAAAGTAAGAAAGCTAAAAGCGTCAGGCTATAATGCTGTTGAAAAGCTTAAAACTGCTGTTTTGGCATCTAGTATTTCCTATTTTTGTGTGCCCACTCCCGCAACTGAGAAAGGAAAAATTGATCTTTCCTACATTAAAGAGGTTGCAAAAAAAACAGGCAGAATTCTTAGGAAAAAGCAGGATTATCATTTGATTGTTGTTAAAAGCACAGTATTGCCTATGACTACTGAGAATGTTATTATACCTTTGTTAGAGAAGCATTCTGGTAAAAAGGTTGGAAAAGATTTTGGGATTTGTTGTAATCCAGAGTTTCTAACAGAGATTCATAACTCTTGGACGAAAGACAAATCTTTTGTTAGAGGATTTTTTAACGAGCCTTTTATTGTGATTGGGGGATTTGATAAGCAATCTGGAGACATTTTAGCTGAGGTTTACGGTTCTCTTGAGCCACCTATTGTTAGGATTGATTTGAGAACAGCTGAGATGTTAAAGTATGCCTTTAACTGTGCTCTTGCAACTCGCATATCTTACTGGAACGAGATATTCTTGGTTTGTCGAAAATTGGGAATAGACTCAAATGAGGTTGCTTCGATAGCTTCAAAGGATCCGCGTATTGGCAAGTATGGGACGGTGCATAAGATGGCTTTTGGTGGCAAATGTTTACCTAAAGACTTGAGTGCTCTAGTTACTTTTTGTAAACAGATTCGTCACAATCCCAAGCTGCTTGAAGCTGTCTTAGATATTAATTGGGAGATCGCCAATGAGTTTGGCATTAGAGAATAGATGAGGAATAAAAATTGAGACATTTGAAAGCTGTGATACCTGCTGCGGGTTTAGGGACTAGACTACTCCCTGCTACAAAGGAACAACCCAAAGAGATGCTTCCAATTTTCAGTTATACACTTGATGGAAGGAAATGTGTTAAACCTTTTTTACAAGTTATTTTTGAGAAACTCTACGATGCAGGGTCAAGAGATTTTTGTTTTGTTGTGGGTAGGGGAAAAAGAAGTATTGAAGATCATTTCACTTTAGATAGTAATTTTCTTTATCAGTTGGCAGCTGGAAACAAGATTGAGCCGCTAAACGAGCTTTCAAGGTTTTATGGTAGGGTGAATGATTCCGATATTGTTTTTGTGAATCAACCAAACGCTAAAGGATTTGGGGATGCTGTGTATCGTGCTAGAAGCTTCACCGGAAAAGATCCTTTTATTGTTCATGCTGGGGATGATTTGATTGTTTCAGCTAAGAATCAGTATGTTAAAAGATTGGTTGAAGCTTTTCAGGAAAACGATGCTGACGCTTGTTTTTTTGTTGAGAGAGTTAAAAAGCCTCAAGATTATGGTGTAATTGAAGCTATAAATCTAGGCAAGAACCTGCATCGAGTGATTGGAATAGAAGAAAAACCTAGAGTTCCAGCATCTGATCTTGCTGTAGTAGCAATCTACGTTTTTTCCTCAAATATTTTTGAGGCAATAAAAAGTGTGAATCCCAGTGGAAATGAAATCCAGTTAACTGATGCTATTTCGGATCTAATAGATCAGGGTTGTCGCGTGTATGGTTTGGAACTAAAAAGAGGTGAAAAAAGAATCGATATTGGTACACCCGAATCTTACTGGACCGTTTTAAAAACCATGCAAAAGTTATCTGAACATAATTCAAAATCCCTCTCAAAAGAGGCAAAACTTGATTTGCAAATAAACTATCCTATTCCTGGATGTGATTGGGTAGAAGCAAAAGCTGCTCGTTCTGTTTGCATAAAGGAGAAAAGAAAAAACAAAAAGTAGCGATCATAAGCTTTTTTCAAGACTAAGTTAACAATCTTTTTTACGCCTCTATTTTTGGATCGTAGTACCGTTCCAGAAGATAAGTGTGTTATATGGATGTTTTATGGGTGTGTTGCCGATTCTGGTTTCGTAGATTATGTCTAGGTTTTGGTTTTGTGCTTGAATCAAACCGTTGATGTCATCCCATACTTGTTGGGATATTTGGTCTGGATCCCATTTTCCCCAGATTTTATCATCTGGTCCTCTAAAACCAAAGCCATAGTCGGCAGGAAGTACATATGCAGTGTTTGCTGGATAGTGTTGGGTTTGTGGGTGGGTTTGTGTGTAGTTCCAGAATTCTTGCATTTTTTCGAGGTGTTCTGTTGTTAATGTTCCATAATCGGTGGGTGCAGTGAAGTTACCAGGGGAATTAAAGACTATGATATATTTTGCTCCGTTTTTGTATGCTAAGAGCATATCATCATATATTTGTTTAGGATTTTGAACAAAGGAGTCTAAATCTTGGTGTGACCAGGTGATTATAGTTCCCCACTCTTTGTTTAGGGTTTTAGCTGCACCCCTGATCAAGCTTGCAGCTATCTGTCTGCTGTTATTGCCCACAAATTCACCAAAAACTACATCGTAACCACCTAGGTAATCATACCAGTAAAGCGCGTAGTCAGAAGTGAAAACTGGAAATTTCGCTGGTTGGTAGTATTGGGTTATGTTATCCAAAAAGAAGTCTAGGTGATGAGTGTAAATTGTAGCTGCCTCTGAGTAGCTGTTTGCATCTGTCATGTTAATTGAATGATCGCTGTCTATGAGTTTTCCTCCTACCTCATCAAAGATGTAGACTCCCAAAAACTTGTCTCCCCATTTTTGAGTTGCATTTGTGAAAAATTGTGGAGCTGGACCTCTTGGGGGTATGTAGCCATGCTCTGCAAATGAAACAAAAACGATAAAATGTAGATCTTTTTCGTAAAGATAATCACATACTCTTGTTAGAGCTTCTGTGTCGTTTGTTACTTCTAAAGAGCCTAAAATTATTAGGTTAACATAGTCTGCTACTTTGTCTATCAATTTGATTGCTGTTTGTTCGTCTCCGTATCCTATGTCTATTCCTATAAAGACAAAATTATTTTGATTTAGCAATTCTGAAGCAAGAAGGGTCAGAAGAAATCCAGTTGCAAGAAGAATGATAAATATTATTGTGATAGTTTTTGTGCTAGACCAATTTTTCTTGATACTAGATATAGAAAAGGAAGAATTAAACCTGAAACGTTTTTTTTTGAAAGTGATTG
>JAOZGY010000053.1 GCA_026015145.1 Candidatus Bathyarchaeota archaeon
TGGGTAACTGCAGCTATTGGAGTTACGGTAGGCATAGGTGACTATGTATTAGCATTAATTGTAACTGGGCTTGTTTTCTTAATATTAACTTCAAAATTTTTATTTAAAAAACTTGGATTAGAGAAATAAACCTTCTTTTTTTGTAAATGAAAAGTATTTAGTTATGCGTTTTCTTGATAAGAAATAATCACTTATTTAGGACATATGTACCAATTTTGTTACATTAAATAGTTCTATTATTATCTAGTGTTTCCTTTTGTTTTTCATTCTTAAAATGATTTTCAGGGTGTAAGAATTGCTTATAAACTGGATGCCCCTTAAAGCGCAGAGTTGTTTCAGATCTTTCAACTGTACCACTTGGAAGACGCATACATATTGAATTGACTACTGCTCCGGAGGAGATTATTCTTATTCCGTTTAAAAGTTCACCTTTTGTAACACCTGAAGCCGCAAAAACTAATTCTTGACCTTTTGCTAGTTCTTCTTGACAATATGTTTTTTCAGTATCAATTCCTATTAGTTTTAATCTCTCCATCCTTTGTGCATCGTCCTTTTTTCCCTTCCATACTTTCACAAGCATCGTTCCACCTAAACATTTTACTGCGGTTGCCGCGATAGTTGCTTCTGGTCCTGCTCCTGCACCTACTAACAAATCAACACCTGAATCTGGAATACATGAAACAACTGCTGCAGCTATATCTCCGTCAGGAATTAAAATTATTCTTACACCGAGAGTTCGCAAAATTTGAAGCATTTTCATGTGTCTCTCACGCTCCAACATGATTACAGTTAAATTACTTAAAGGCAATTTCTTCTTTCTTGCTACAGTTCGGACAATTGTTTCCAGCGGCATTTCTAAAGATAATTTGCCTATCGAGTGATAATCAGTAGCTATCTTAAAGTAATATCCATCATCAGGCAAGACTTGGAAACATCCTGCTGGTGCACATGCTAAAGCAGATATTGCGTCTTTTCTACCCTTGGAAACAGCGGTTGTTCCATCCACTGGATCAACTACAAACTCTACTTTTGGTCCTCGTCCTGTTCCCACTTTTTCTCTATACGCAAATGCTGGGGCATGATCTTTTGGTCCTTCACATGAAATAATCTCTCCATCCAAATCAATTTGAGCTAAACATGCCCTAGAAAATTCTACAGCTTTAGCATCAACAAGTTCTTTATTTCCTTGACCTATGTGAAGACCAGCACCAATTGCTCCAGCAACTGTTATTCTTGTTAGGGAGGGTGCAATAGCTCTTAATGAAACCATACTTTTTCACCAAATGAATCCTTATGATCTGTATTTAATATTTTCAAATAATTAAATTGTGTGTATTCCTATTCATTAATTGAAGCTAAGCAAGTACCTATTCTTAACCTATACCTAGCCAGATTCCTGCAGACTGACCAAAATAAACCAATATAGTGAACACAAACAATCTTGGCAAAAAACTAAGAATTATGAAAGTTAATAATCGCGTCCTTAAAAAACCACAGATAAATGCTAATAATTCAACAGGTAATACAGGTATGGCTCCAAATATTACATAAATTATCCAACCCCATTTTTGCCAAACCCACGTCATTTCTTGGAGATCAGTTTGAGACATCTTTTTCTCAATATAGGGTCTTCCTAATCGGTATGCTAATGCATAATTTATTATCATACCTATCGTGAATCCTGAGGTGGATACAATAATTAAAGCGATGGGATTGACTCCAAAAAGTGCTGTAGCGGCAACAAGTGCGGGACTACCCAAGGGAATAATTGTACCAGCAATTATTGTAGCAATGAAAATACCTAACAATCCATATGCTAAAAAAATCTCTTCAATATCAGAAAAAAACTGAGACCCAGAAAAATCAAATGCTTGAAAAAGCCAAATAGCGATTAATCCTGCAATTGTAGCAACCAAGGCAAGTATTAATGCAGAACGCATCCAAGATGTTTTCATTATTTCTTTAAAACTATATTTTCCTTTTTTTACATCAATTTGATAACTACTCTTTTGTTTGCAGCAAATAATCATCAATACTTTTCCTGAAGGTTTGAAGGTTAGAATCTCTTACTTCGTGAATTGCCTTAAAAATTTTTTGGATTAACTTATAATAGAGAAAAGTCAGTTGTTTTTATTTTTCCTTTTAAATCCAAAATAACTGTAAAACCCTCAGCCCATTTATGACCTTCTAGATCTATTGGACAAGTTCCTCTTATTATCCAGCCATCTGTTTGCTCTTCAACCATTGCTATATCAATTTTATCTGTTTCCTTTCTCTTTTTAAGAAAATTAATGACAATTTCACTGGCTGAATCTTTTGAAATCTGTGGCAATTTTACAATATCCTCCACGACATTTGAATATTTTTAATAATCGATGCCATTAAAGATTATGAATTGCAAATCGTAATTATTGGTAAAGGATTTAAAAAAAATGTGATGTAAATTTTGATTTTTAGCCTTTAATTTTTAATAAAGTTATAGTGGGCTCGGTGGGATTTGAACCCACGATCTCCGGCTCCGAAGGCCGACACCTTAATCCGTGCTAGGCTACAAGCCCTAAATTAAATCTTATTAGGTAAAAACAATTAAGAGATTAAAACATTTACGAAAATTTTTATTAATAAACAAAGTATTAAGTGTGGTATCAAATTGTTTAGGGCTGATAGCTCAGCACGGCTGGAGCGTTCGACTGATAATCGAAAGGTCGCCGGTTCAAATCCGGCTCGGCCCACTATTTTATTAATAAGTTGTAATTACTAAATCCTAAACAGATTAATCAAAGATGAGTGGACAAATAGTTTATGGATAAGATGATTGCTGCTCAAAGAGCTAGTTTTATAAATAGACTAGAAATAATTGGAATCTTGGTTGTATATAGTTTTGCTGTTTCAGGTATTGTTGTTGAGATTTTATTAATTAGATAATTTTCTAGTTTTTGAGTATTATGGGAATTTAGAAAATTATACGTCTAATTCTTAATGATACTTTGATCGAGTGATTTTTGCGTATTACTTTTTAGTTTAAATAATTGCATTATAAGAATAAATAATGGTCAATAGGGAATGTTTCTATGAGTTTGTGTATTAATCCTCTATACAAAAAAATTTTACCTCAAATGTCTATTGAGGATTTTGAAGAACTCAAAATATCTATTAAAAATGAAGGTCAACATTATCCGATTATTGCTAATGAAGATTTGGAGATTCTGGATGGTCATCACCGATTTAGAGCTTGTATTGAAATAGGTATAGATCCGGATTTTGAAGTGAGGAAATTTGAAGACAAGTTAATTGAAAAAAAATTTGTAATTGAATCAAATTTGCGACGACGCCATTTAACATCTTTTCAACTAGTCGAATTAGGAGTGCCGTTATTAGAAATTGAGAAACTCTTGGCCAAAAAAAGACAAGTTATAGGAGGAAAAAAAGGTAGAAATAAGCAATTGGGCTTAGTGTCATCTGGCACTATTTCCAATAATAATCCAAACAAAGTAGGCAAAGCTGCTGCTATTGTTGCTAAAAAAATAGGGTTATCTACCCGTACTTTTGAGAGGGGAAAAAAGATTATTGAAAAAGCGACGGAAGAAGATAAACAAAAATTGAGAGAAGGCAAAAAAAGTATTTCAGGAGTTTACCGAGAGATTACTTCTCCTAGATTAAAAGATGGGGATATTAATCTTGTATTAGAGAAAAAAATTATTAAAAATCCTTTTTCTAAACAAAATGTAACTGACTTACTGAATCTGTTAGAGAAATTGAATGATTCAGAACTATTCTGTCCATTATGTGGTTATAAAATGTTTGAATGTAG
>JAOZGY010000071.1 GCA_026015145.1 Candidatus Bathyarchaeota archaeon
CAAGATCAAAACCATAGACCTCAGACAAAACATAATCCAAACCTTCCATAATTCCTTTAGTCCATCCTAAATCTTCACCCAAATAACCAACCTTGTTAAATCCCGTGTTCTCTCTCACAAGCAAAAGACTATCCGACATACCTTGAAAAATTGTTGATGCATTGAACATGACTTTAAAATAGTATTTATACTTGTCATAGTCGTTAAGTACACGCTGACTCAACTCATCTGAAGTTCCAGCGACCGATAATAAGATTTTCTTATGTTCAGAGATTATGTCTTGGCACACAAATCCAACATCGTCCCCGGCTTGCCCTATAATAAAATCTGCTTTGTGATAGGTTATGAGTCTGGTTAAGGCTGAGCTAACTTTAACAATGTCTATACCAGTCTCAACATCATGGTCTTCACCTATTACCTCGACTTGTCTTCCAAGTATACCACCCTCTACATTGATTTGTTCAGCAGCTAAAATTGCAGCTTGCCAAGCATTTCTCCCCAAAGCACCATCTAAATCAGCAAGTACCCCTATTTTTATAGCATCAAATGACTGGTCTTGACCACTCAACAAAACATAAGTAGCACTCCCACCTAATGCTACAACAACGATTAGAGCAAGCAATATTATCGAATGAACCTTGGTTAATGCCTCAGAAGTAAACATAAAACGTTTTCTCAGGAGATTATTATCACATAACACAATTTTAACTTTTTTTTAATTAAAATCAACATAATCACCCAATATTGATAATACTCAAACACGAAAGTTTAGAAAATTATTTGAATCTCTCTCGTGATAATAGACTTTTGTGGAAACCTTTGCCAAAAAGCCAATCCCAAGAATTTCTTCTGAACAAAGCCTCTGAGCAAGAGAGAAAGTATGATTGGTTGGGTGCTATCAAATATTATAAGAAAGCTTCTAAAGTAGCTTTTAACGAAAAAAATTTCTTGATAGCTACTGAAACATTGGAGAGTATTGGCTACTGTTTTTTTAGAGCTGCACTTCAGGCTGAAACAAATGAGCAGTTCAGAAACAGAATGACTCTTTCCCTGAAAAGTTACAATCAAATGCTAAATCCTCTTCAAAAACTTGGAGAAGATGCTAAAATTAAACATGCCAAAGCCATGATCGCTTACACCAGTTCTTGGCTTGAACCTGACTTTGCAAAAATGGCAGCATTGCTAGATGGGTGGTGGACATTTGAGAACAAAGCTTTATCCATTTACGAGAAAAAGACGGACTTACTAGCAATTGGCAGAACCTGCAACAACTTGCTGGAATACTCTGTAGACCGACGAATCTTTTTCAAAGCTGAAGAATATCGTGAAAGACAGAGAGAGCTGATTAGCATTGGTGAAAAAGCTATAAGAACTTTATCAAAAACTCATGATAATTATGAACTATGTCGAGCTTACTGTTGGACAGCTTGGTACTATGGCCTACGAAGAACTGTGAAAGGTGAACCAAAAGAGCTCAAAAAGATGTCGTTACTGTATTCAGAGAAAGCTCTTTCACTTTCCGAAGAGCTAGGAGATGCTTGGCTGATTGGTTGGTCACACAACGCAAAATTTATTGGAGCACTCTTTCACGGTATTGAATATGCATCAGTCTTGGATCATACAAAAAACCTTGTCAAGCAAGGTGAAATTGCTAAAGACAACTATATGATAACTATTGGGAGATGGGCTTCGAGTCTAATCGTTTCCCTTTCGGTGATGTTGGAGGAGGATCCTGATAAGCAGAGAAAGATTCTAAGAGAAAGTATACAGTGGGCTCAAGAAGCTATGAGCCGATCTCAGACAATATCTTTTCCCATTGGTATTCTACTGTCACAAAATACTTATACTCATAACGTAGATTTGCTAGCTTCTATAGAAACTAGCCTTAAAGAAAAGCGTATTCTTGTAAGCAAAGCTGTTGAAGTAGGAAGAAAGAGCTTCGAATATGCTTCTCGCGCTTATGCCCAAGATCAGGTTTGGACACATATTCGCTATCCTATGGACGCTTTGAGTACCGCTTTGTTCTGGCTCTCCAAAACAGAGACAGGAATCGAAGAAAAAAGACAACTCCTTAATGAAGCACTCAAATTCAGAAAAGAGGAAATTGCCTTTCTCCGTCACTTAAATCCAACCTTCAAAATACCCCATGCATTGTACAGTCTGGCATTAATACAAACTGAAATTGCAGACACAGAGAAAACAAAGAAAGAGAGAATTAGACTGCTAAACAAGGCGATTGTGTCCTTTGAAAAATGTTTGAAAGCAGCCGAAACAAGATCCTTACTACTACCTACTAGAGCATTGAGAGATAGAAAAATGGGTCTCTGTTATCATGCTATTGGGAAACTCTTAACCCAAATTTATTCTCTAACAAGGGAAAAAGAAAGACTTTCCAAAGCCTTGTTGGTCTACAATAAAGCAACTGAACACTTTAAAAAAGCAGAACTGCCCACCTGCGAAGCTGAGTCCATATGGAAAGCCGCCGCGTTGCACGACAGACTAGGTGATTTCCTTGAAGCGGCAGATAGCTATGAGCTTGTGGCCAACGAGTATGTGAATGCAGCTAAAAAAATGCCCCATCTTAAAAGCCTTTATAAAAATTACTCTTTTTATATGCAGGCTTGGAGCCAAATAGAACAAGCAAAACAAAGCCACTTCAGAGAAGACTATGCTAATGCTGCGACCCACTATGAGAAAGCAGCTAAATTCCATGAAATGTCAGAGCCTTGGAGTTACCTTGCTGCTAACTATTTCGCGTGGGCTCAAGTTGAATCATCTGAGGACATTAGTAGAAAGGAAAATCCGCTAGAGGCAATAAAATCATTCCAAAAAGCTTATGAAGATTTTGGGACTGCAAAAGAATCTATCAGAACCAATATTAGCGAAATCCAAGCAGCAGAAGAAAAAGAGCTGGCTAATAAGCTAATCAAAGCCTCTGATCTTCGACGCCATTACTGTAAAATCAGAATCAACTTGGAAAAAGCCAAGATTTTTGATAGAAAAGGAGATTATAACTTAAGCGCAAAAAGCTATAGTAGAACAGTAGAAGACTTGGATAAGATAATCAGCGAGTTGGAATCTGAAGAAGAACAAAGAGAGCTTCGTTTGATAAGGATTCTAAGCCAAGCATGGGAAAAAATGGCGCTGGCAGAAGAACATTCTTCTGCTGAGTTTTATTTAGAGGCATCTCAATTCTTTGAACAAGCCAAAACATACAGCCCCACTAAAAAAACGACCCAGCTTATACTAGCTAATAGTAGCTTTTGTAAGGGGTTGGCAGCTGGAGCTAAATATCAGATTAGCTTGGAGGCAACGGATCATGCTAAAGCTAAGCGTTACATAAAAAACGCTGCCACCAGCTACCTGCAAGCTGGGTTTAAGAGTGCCTCAGAATATGCTAAGGCTACCCAACGACTCTTTGATGCTTATGTTTTCATGAATCAAGCTGAAAGTGAAGTAGATCAAGAAAAGAGAGCTAAGCAATACCAAATGGCTGAAAAACTGCTTCAGATCTCTGCCGGATCGTTTATAAAAGCTAAACAACCAGAAAAAACAGCTCAAGTACAAAAAATACTAGAAAACGTTAAAGAAGAAAAAGAACTGGCAGTCTCACTTAATGAGGTGTTACATGCTCCTGCGTTAGCTTCAACCACCCAGTCTTTTGCAACTCCAATACCAACCAGGGAGGCCTCAGTTGGTCTTGAACGGTTTGAACATGTTAATATCCAAGCGAACTTGATTGCTGGTGTTAAGGAAGTTAAGATTGGGGAATCCTTCTGTTTATCACTGGAGTTTGTTAATGCGGGCAGAGAATCTGCACTGTTAACTAGAGTTGAGGAGCTAATTCCCTTAGATTTTGTTGTAGTTAAGAAACCTAAGATCTACCGTTTGGAAGATACCTGCTTGAATATGAAGGGCAAGCAACTTGCTCCTCTTAAGATAGTGGAAACAAAGCTGATTCTTCAATCCTCAAAGAAAGGCCTATACACATTAAAACCTAGGGTTCACTATTTGGATGAGCTTGGGCACAATAAGTCTTTCCAGCTTAAATCTTTGGAGATTAAAGTCAAAGAAGTCATCCTAGCCAACCGATTATTGACAGGAACAGCAGAACTAGACTCAATCTTGCTAGGAGGAATCCCAAAGGATTACGCCATCGCTTTGGCTGGACCTCCAAGCGACGAGCGAAACTACATAATAAAAAATTTCTTGGAAACAGGAACAAAAGAAAACCAAATCACCTTCTACGTAACCATAGAAGCAGCTGGAATAGAGAACCTGCTGAAAAACCATAACTTCTACCTCTTCCTGTGCAATCCTAAACCCAAAATCCAGCTCCAGGATCTTCCAAACATCACCAAGCTAAGAAGCAAAACAGATCTAACAAACCTAAACATAGCCCTTGCTAAAGCCTATCGATACCTAAACCACAACTTAGAAGGTCCAAAAAGATTATGTATTGAAATAGTTTCAGATGTTTTGTTGCATTATAAGGCAGACACTACGAGAAAATGGATCGCAGAAATACTAACAGACTTCACATCAAAAGGATTTACTACACTAGCCATATTAGATCCAAGTATGCATCCAGCTGACCAAGCTAACGCCATTCTCAATCTTTTTGACGGAGAAATCAGCATTACCCAAACTGATGATCCATTAGAATGTAAGAAGCATATACGAGTCAAGAAGCTCAGAGGTCAAGATTATATTAAGAATCCAATATGCCTAACCAAACAAGCTTAGAATAAGAAAAAAGGGAAAGTTAAGCGGGTGATATCTCCACTGTGGTTGGGATTCAAATCTATGCTTGGTCAGATTTGGACTGGTAGGTAGATTCAAACAGGACATTTGATGTTTGTATATATAAAAATTAATAAATCGCGTAAGTTTAAATTAAAAAACTGTGTTTAGGAGATGCTTTTGTATCCCATAAGAAAAGTCAATTTTTATTTAACTAACCAGAGCTGGGGATGGGAATTGCCTCCCATGTTTATGGAGAAATCTCCCTGCAAACCCCCCATTTTTTTTAACTGTTTTTTAGGTTTTTTGGGGTTTTATTAGTTCTCTGATGGCTTGAAGTAACTGTTTTTCATTTAATGAGCTGATTTTTTCCTTGTTATTTTCTATCCATGCAACTATTGATCTACTAATTGTTGTGTCTATCCCATTAAAGGTTAGATACTCTGAAAAGTCTTTGAGTACATCTTTTTTGCTTGTTCTTTTGATGTTTGTTTTTAGCATTGATGTGGGAGAGTGAATAAGTGGTTTTTTTAGTTTTAAACTCTTTAGATTTGTTCTTCCGGACTTTGTTTGTCCTTTTATGACTGTTTTTATCAATGCTCCTTGAATGTTGTATTTTTCTAAATGATTCCTTATCTTTGGCAAATGCAATATCTCTGAGAAATTATCGGTCTCGTAAGTAATATTAAACATGGGACGTGCTGGTTGTAATTCTACAAAATCACCTTTTCCTGTATTTGATTCTATAATAAAAAATCCCGTTGGTCTAGCTGGTTTAATACTGATCTCATCTGTATCTAAATCATACTTTATGCACTCTCCTTGATCAAAAGACCAGTATTCAGGAGAACCAGGATTAAAAAGCCTCTCTTCAGAAAACGGAGCATGAAAATGTCCCAACAAAATAAGATTAAGACCCAGACTTCTAAGAAAACTCCTAGAAACATCTGCTCGATCTTCAGGTACACCAGGAAAATCTAACAACTGATGAAAAATTCCAACATTAATAGCAGAACTTTCAATTGTATTTTCTACTTGTCTTTTGATTTTTCTGGGTATATTATAGCTTTCATAACCAACACCAATAAAATTTGTATCACCTATCCTCAATGAAGGATTTTTCTTGTTTAGATACGTAATTTTTGAGACATCGTTAATCAGATGCAGAATGTCTCCACCATATTTTTCGAATAATATCTGGGGCGAATCATGATTTCCCCTTATTAGGATCACTGGGCAGTCAATTTTCGCGGTTTCTTTTAGAAACTTTCGAACAATCCCTGGGTGAGGACGACTCTTATCAAAAATATCACCTGCTATGACAAATGTGTCTGTGCGTAATTCTTTGACTTTTGTGGTGAGTTTATTATAGGAATCAAGATAGTCTTGCCAGCGTTGTTTGCTGTTAAACTGGCGCATGCCAAGATGCAGATCAGCTGCAAGTGCAATTTTCATTAATCAATCTTCCATTTTCTTAAAGTTCATCAGGAAATTCATAGGTTTCCGAATCGGTCCTTTTGGTTTCTTCTTTCCAAATACTTTTGTAATCTACACTTTTGCCTCCGTGCTTGGTTTTTCTTTCCGACTTAACCATAAATCTAATTGAGACTGGAAATGACTCACCCATTACTAATGCTTCTCCTCTTTCAAATTTTGGAAGCTGATTAATTACGTCCTCTGTAGCATTCTCTGCGCTCTCCCTTACACTGGCTAAATCTGCTGGGTTCTTAATTTTCATAACAATATTTGTTACACATTGACTAAGAACAGTGGAATCAAGTCGATTTGGCCTTTGCGATGCTACAAATAAGCATATTCCAAATTTTCTACCTTCAGTTGCTAATGTTCGAAGTATATCACTGCTTGAAACATTTTGACCTGAAGGGGCAAATCTATGTGCTTCTTCAACAATTAACACTACTGGTGGAATTTCTTCTTTTCTTCTCGCATCAAAGATCCTTTGAAGCAAATTTGTAATAATAAACTGTTGTATTTTTTCTTTGATTCCAGACATTGCTATAACTGAAACTTGGTTTGCCTGAATCATTTCCCCAATTTTTGGTTCGCTAGTTCCAAAAAATCCTGTTGATGCAAGATTCTGCAAATAGTTTCGAGCCCAGGAGGCAGCAGTGGCTTCAGATTTTGAAGAATTATTTACTTTATTATTGAGTTGTGCAATAATATCATCCATAGAATATCTTTGATTTCTTTTTTTCATTTCTCTAATAACTTGATCAAGAATACTAGTTGAACCATCTCCCATTCCAGTAAAATGTTTAAAATCATAAGCAGATATGTTCTTTACATCTAGTGTGAACTTATTAAGACCAGCAGCAGTTCCAAGTCCATACAACATTCTCTTGGTTTTTTTTGGAAGACTTTGAGCCATTGGCAGATATTCATTGTGTGGATCAAGAAGTAAAATCGCGGCGTTATGTTTAGCTAATTCTTCACATAATAATCCAATTAAAAAGGATTTCCCACACCCTGTCATTCCAATAATGCTTAGGTGTCTTTGAAGTAATCCATTTACAGGTAATGTAACCTTAGAATCGTCAAAAGTGATTCCAACCTCTAAAGATCCTCGATCATAAATCATTTTCTTTTCTTCTTTACTTAGTTTTCTTACATCTCGAGACTTATCTGCCACGAAACTGTTAGGACTTCCAAAAATATTTTTTTGATTCTCCTCTAATCGAATTGAACCAACAATTAAGGTTTTTAAGACATAGGTTACTGGCGACTTCTCTAATATTTTAAAAGCCAAACGCTCATTTTCACTCATGAGAAAAAGGTCTTGCTCAGAAACATCTGATAGTGTAATTTTATCAACTACTTGCAACAAAATTGTTTCATAAGAAGTGTCATGAGCAAGTATCGTTGCTTTTTTGAGTTTTCCAGATTTATCTAGTGAAGTAACAACTAAGATCTCTTCAGATTTACTTGCTTGACCTAAAACACTTCCAATTATTAGATTTTTTTCTTCCATTTTGTTTTTCTCATTTCATTATTTTTTTCATTGAACTAATTGATCAAATCCAAAGTGTGTTTTCTTTTTAGCACTCTTTCTAAGCTTAGCCTTTTGATCTTCAGAAAGGTCTGATAAAACAAGATTGAACATAACCTCAGCTTCTCTTCTAGTCACCCTTGAATATTCATCTGCTTTGCTAAAAATTGGATTCATCCCATAATGAGTTCTTGTTGACCAAAAGAGCAAGTTTTTAATACATTCAGCGTACTTATTTTGTTGCTGTTTGAGCAACTCAAATCGATAATTCCAATCATTGAGATTTAAGAAGAATGTCAGATAATTTTGATGCAACAATTTACTTGAACTACTATTTGACATTGGAATGGGAGATATGTAATCTCCGCTCATTTTAAGAACTGAATTTATGATGTAAATATCATAAATATCATCAATGCCGATATTTCGAGATAAAAATGAGCTACCTGTACGTTTAAGAAAACCAAGCAACAAAATATCCTTTTCAACACAATCAGAGATAAGAGGCAAATAAATTCCTTCCAGAAAATTTCCAAAAAGACTTCGGTATTCCTTGCTATCTCTTAGAGTTGGAGTAAAAACTGATAATGTTATTGTTCCATCAACCAAAAACAGGGAGTTTTCATTGAGATTGTGAATCTTTTTTGCTATAGCCTGGTAAAGATTTACTTGCATTAGAAGTCGTTTTAGACGATCTGAACTGTAATTGTTTGTATGAAAAAGGTAGATGTTTTTAGAAATATCAACATTTATTTCATCATCAACTACTGCTGATTTAATAACGGTAAAAGAGCTCTCATAGGCATTATTAAACCCCGAATCAGCTGCTAATAATCTTCTTGAACATTTAGGTTCCAAATTATGGATTTTTATTTTATTTTTTATTTTAGTTAACAGTAAGTCTTGGTTTTGTAATTCTTTACTTATTTTTAAAGACGCTTCATTTGGGTCAACACTATTCAAATCAATGTAAGATTTCAATAAAACTTATCCTCCTACCCTTAGAGAAATTACTGTGCTGTCTCCGTTTTTCTTTTCTACATTAAATATTTGAGCTGGTAAAGAATCAAACGTATTATCGTGGGTTACAACTATTAGTTGATCAAACTCATGAGTTCTCAAGAAATCCCTTAACTTTGCTCGATAAACCTCATCAAGGTGAATAGTAGGTTCATCAAGAAGAAGCAATTGATTCTTAGTTAAAGAACTGCAGATCGATAATCTTAGAGCCAAAGCCGCACACGTAGTTTCTCCTCCACTAAGCGTGTTAATTGGTGAAAGTTCGCCATTTCGAATTACTTCAATATTACCATCTTCATCTATTGCTGCATAATCAATATTATCGTTGGATAATGCTTGGTAGAATCTTTGAAATTCTTCAGATACCATCATCACACTATTTTTTCTAACAGCTGGTTGAAGGATATCTCTTAATCCGTTTCTAACAATTTCCAAAACTCGCCGTTCAGTTTCCAGGATTTTAGTTTTTTTCTTTGCTTCACTTTTTTCTATAATACTCTTTTTTACATCTTCAAGTTTAACTTCATCTTTTTGAAGAGATGTTATAAGTCGATTAATTCCTTCAGATGTTCTAGCTTCTTTATCTTTTAAAGCCTCAACTGTGTCTTTTAGCGCACCATGGTTTGTTATGTTGTATTCTTTTAATATTTCTTGATACCTGTTTTGAGAATTATTATGCTCCTCATTAAGACTTGCTAGATTATTCTCTTCTGCTATTATCAGATTTTCTAAGTCTGGTCTTGAAGCTAGCTTTAATTCTGCTTCTCTAGCTGATTTTGCCTTTTCAATAACCTCTTTAAATTCAATTTCTGTTTTTTTTAAAAGTTCATCAGTTTCAACTATGCCAGATAATTCCCAATTTAAGCTGTAAATTCTATTTTGGATCAAAGCAGTATCTTCTTTAATTTTTTCTAGCTCATTTTTGCTTTTTTCCAGCACTTCAACTTCTACAAAAACTCTCTCATACTTCTTACCTGCTTCCTCTGCTATCTCAATTTGTTGATTCAATGAAACTATTTCATCTTGAATTTTTAACTTTATTTTTTCCCATTTTTCAATTTGCTGTTTTAGCTTAAGTTGGTTTTGAACTGTCTCTTCCCTTATATGAGCTTTATGATCATCTGGAACTTCCTGCAAACATGTGGGGCACTCTCCCAATTCGGTTATTCGGGAAATTTTTTCTGTTTCGTTTTCGTTTTTTTGAAAAATTTTATAATATTCCTCATTTGCTTGGTCCAAATTGGTTTGTTTATCTTTTTTTTGTATTTTAAAATCAGAATATTTAACTTTCAAGTTTTCAAGTTTTTTTAACTCTTCTTGAAGATCAGGTAGCTTTTCTAGTTGTTTTTCTAGTTCTATTCTTTTCTGGATTTTTTCATCAAGAAAACTTTTTTCGCTATCTAACAATCTTTGAGAATTACATTTTTTTTGAATTGCTTTGTCGATTCGTTCTCTCTCGTTTCTTATTTCATCTTCTTTTTCCAAATACTTTTGATTATTTTTGTAGATCTCTTCTGCTTTTTTGGTTTTTAATATTTGATCTTTCAGCGATTCTATTCTTTCTTCAACTTTTTTTATGCTCTTTTGGTTTTCTTCCTTTTTTGTTTGAATTGAATCTATGTTGATTTTTAATTCTTCAAAATATTTTAGTTGTTTTTCTTTGGATAGTAGTTCTTCTTTGATTTTTATTAATGATGTTTGAAGTAAATCTAATTCGTGGTTTTTCTCTTTTATTTCCCCAATAATGTTTTTTTGTTGATCTATTAATATTTCAAATCCACTTGCCTGTTTTTGAACTTCAAGTAGTTCTTTTAGTACAAGACTCTTAGATTGTCCCATTGTATCCCATAATTTCTCGTATACATCAATTCCTAAGAGTTTATCAAATTGTTCTCTTCTTTTTCCCGGTTGTGTTTGAAGCATCTTTTTTATTTCTCCTTGGGAAGCGTAGATTGCTGCTAGAAAAGTTGAAGAGTCTACTCCAAGGATTTCTTCAATTGATTTGGAAACAGCGGTTGAACCTTCAACAGCTAATCTCCAATTGTTATTTTTATAAATCCAGAGCTTAGCTCTTTGAGTTTTCTTTGCAAAAATATTTCTTTCGACTTTATATTTTTCTGAATCTACCCCGAAAACCAAAATGACTCTAGCTTGCTTGCTACCTCTTTTTATCAACTCCGTTTGAGTCATACTAGTAGAGATTTTACCAAATAAGGCAAAAGACAATGCTTCAAGAATACTAGTTTTTCCTGCACCAACTTCACCAAGAAAAACGTTTAATCCTGAATGCAAATCAATTTCTGACTTTTCATAACTTCTAAAATTGTTTACACACAAGTTCTCAAGCATTATATGTATGGTTCCTAACGTTCATTTACTCAATAGGTGAATGACCTTGAGTCAATAAGTTGATTTTTATTGCTATTATAAAGTGATATAGCCAAATAATTTGCTATTATAATTTTATCATTTCTCCTCAGTGTAATAAAATTTTAAGCTGTAAACTAAGATTATCAAATCATTTATTCCTCTTTATCATCCGACTCCTTTAATTCATAGACTCAAAACTTTATAATTAAAGGTTTTTAACATATCTTTTACCTATCTTCATAGTTATTTAATAGCTAGACCGGTAAAGAGAAAGGTTATTGAATAATTTGATTTCTGCTGCTATCGTAAAGTGACACGTCAATGAAAAAATCGAATGAAAGAAAAAAAGAACTCAAGAGAGTCTCTGACAGGATTAAGTATTGTCCTACATGCGGCTCAACGAACATTTTTTGGGCTTTTGGACTTCCTCAACTGTGGTCGCTCTGGGAATGTAAAGAATGCGGCTACAAAGGAGCATTAGTTCTTGAAGGAGGCAACATGGGGGCAAAACTCAGAAAAGAGTGGGACAAAAAGCATCGAGAAATACAAAGCCAGACCCGTTGATAGACCTCTATGTTGATAATGTGCGCATATTCACATTTTTGTTGTGTCCGTAGAATGTTAACCCGCTTTCTTTTTGGTTTAGACAGGGTCGTATTAAACAGTAATTTAATTTACGATTATGTAGGGTAATGGATTCGCAAAATTTTTTAGGTCTTAAAAAAAAGAAAAGATAGAGGGAGTTGATTGGTGGTAATCAGCACCTGAAAGATTTCAAGGTGTTACGTGTGGTTCTCTGGTTATTCTCATCGTGAAGGTTACAAACTCAGTCCATACAGGTTCGACAGGACTCCAACTCGAATAAAGATTGGCCTCTACTGCTTCGAAATCAACTACCCAACCCTCATCAGATAACGTTCCCTCAGAATTACTATCCTCGTTAGTCACTACCCTAAGGCTATACCATTCATAGTTTGCGGGGTCATCCCATTTAATGCCAAATGTCCAGTAGTCTTCTCCTATTGGATAAATATCGTGTTGAATACTGACCCAAGCTATTTCGATGGCTTCAGGATCAAATTGATCCAACGATGGTGGTAGTTGGTAGGTGCCACAATCATCCCCTTCCCCACTTAAAAGTTCCACATGTCCAAATGCATAACGGTTTTTCCAGCTTCCTTTTTCTTTGGG
>JAOZGY010000130.1 GCA_026015145.1 Candidatus Bathyarchaeota archaeon
CACTAACTCTTTTCATTCCATTTCTCAAATCGCTAATTTTCATTTTTTTAAATCTCCTAATAGTTTTCTCATCTCGAAACAAAAATGTCTCGAAATATTTTATTTTTCACTTCCAGAAGTGGCCCTTCAGTCATATAAATCTTGCTAACTATTAAGCACAGAGATTCTGATGAAGCATTTTTTAACTTTTCATTTATCTTAAAATCAGAAAAAATGGCTATATACTAAGTAATTTTGGACTTAACCAAAATTATAGAAGGAACCCTAAAACTATTATAGTTAGTAGCAAACTTGCCCCAGATATTAGAAGACTTTTCATCCAGCCTAATTCAGTTATTGCTTTAGTTATGAATACTCCAAGACCGATTATCCAAATGTATATAGCTAGCTGTATTGAAGTTCCGATATTGGAAACAAATGAAATTTTATCCAAAATGACTTGATATGCAACTTCGAATTCTCCAGGGGTGCCTGCTAGAACTTCAAGGGTATAGAAGACGTCGGGCAGATACGAATATACTACGATGAGGAAGATTCCTTGTATTACAAGTACAATTAATGAATACCCTACAGCCACCATTAGTGTTCTCCACAATACTTGTCTCTTCGAGGCTTTGATTAACAGGTACATAAAACCAGTCAGCAATAGCCATTGAAAAAGAAAGGGAGCAACGGCATTGATTGCAGTAGAAGCAAAATAGGAAATACCAAATAATTCAATAGGTCCTCTAAAATCTCCTCTAAAGAAGAGGCCATCAACAAGAATGTTAATTGTAGAATTAATAGACCAGCTAAATTCGAGTTTTATGCCGGTTATGTTTTCCCAAACAGCTTCATTTCCGCTACTTGTCCAATCTCCAAAACCAGCCGGCAAGGTAAGGTTTTTCCATACACCTAAATCATTTTCAAATTCATCGGCTAAATCATAAACAAAACTAGAGTCATCCAGAGAATACAGAGTCAAACTTGCTGTATCAGGACTATAATCCGGAGAAATTATCTTTATCCTTAAGGATACGTTATTGAATCCTTCAGGTCCACAGTTCACTGAATCTCCAAAACTAGCTAATTCCATAGTAATTAAATCTAAATTTAAACCATCAAACTCTACACTGGTTGGTCCATAATACAAAGAACTGTTTATGAAATCAATAGTATTATTGCTGATATTAACTCCTGAAGTTGAAGTCCAATCTAGAGCGTTAGCAGTCCAATCATCTCCTAGATCGCCTATTGGCATTGTTTGTTCTACGTAAGATCTTGATGCAACCATATAGGATCCAGCAATTTGAGCTAGTACAAAAATAATCAATAAGACCATTGGGCCCAAGTAATTTGGATCCTTTATTATGTCCTTGAATACTTTGTGTGGCTCAAATAGCACTCTGAGTATGTCTTTAACTGCCAAGATGTAATTCTCCGCTATGTCTTCAACATTCACGTTTATTAAATGTTTGTTACATACCTAACTTAAGTCGACGATAAGTTGTGTAATCTACAAATTCGATAAATGGATTCTCTGCTTGAGAGTTGACGTTTATTTTTTGGCGATTTCTTTTTTCGATAATTTGTTTGGTGGTTCTAAGCAAGTAAGAATCGGCTCCTGCACCTGAACCATAACTAGTTACTAGAATACGACTTTCAGGTTGAGCAACATCTAAAACTGCAGCTAATCCTATGGGTGAACATCCAGAGTAAGTATTGCCAAATTTGTTTACTTTCAGCGATATTGCGTATTGATCTTCTTTAAAGCCAAGTTGTTTTGCGACTTTGACTGGGAATCTAGGATTTGGCTGATGTGTCACAAAATAATCTATATCTTCTGCTTTGAGATTGAATTTTTCCATTAACTTTGTTGATGCTTTTTTTACATGCTTAAAATATGCCGGATCACCTGTAAAACGTCCTCCATGCAATGGAAAGGGTTGTCCGTCTCTTCTCCAGAAGTCAGGAGTATCAGAAGTAACTGAGTACCATCCTTCAATTTCAGCTATGACATCAGTCTTTCCAAAGATATAAGCGGATCCTCCATAACCTACAAAAGCATCAAGTTCTCCTCCTGGACACCCTCTTGGCGCTGCCTGAGAGTTATCTGAGCCTATAACCATTGCATATTTTATGTCTGATTCAGGGTAGTTGACTAGAGAAGCAGCATCTTTATACATACTTGATGCAGCTTTGCAAGCAAATTCGGTGTCCACTGCATCAACAGCTTGCATATCCTCCTCCTCTTCGCCAAGTTTTAACACTTGAGCAACCTTTGAGGCGATTGGCTTAACAGCATATGGATTAGATTCAGAACCCACATAGACTTTGCCTACTTGTGAACTGTCAATTGCTGAGTGTATCAATGCTATTTTTCCTGCTTCGACTGCTGCCGTTACTGAATCTTCGTCAATAAAGGGAACAGAACGTTCAATACGATTTTCCTTTATCCTAAACCTTGATGTATAAGTACCATAGCCAACAATTCCTGGAACCTTGTATTCTTTGGTCGGAGGGATTATTTTGTATTCTTGGTGAGGGTAATATTCATCAGCTAAAGTAAAAGCTAAAGATATTGTTGGAATGACCTCGCTGGGACTTACAGAATAACGCCTTCTAAATCGTGGAATAACTTCTCGTCCTTCAAGTTTTGAAAAATCAATAACCTCATTTTTGTTAAGGATTTGGTCTGTTAATCTTCCTGGAACCCGGATTTTTCCGGCGTGAAAAGATATTATTCCGTAGATATAGCTTTCTAATTTTCTAAATTTGTTAGTAGGTTCATTTACAAGAGTGCAGAGTTCAAGTGTTCCTTTATCATAGAATAAATCGATATTTTGCATTTTTCCAAAGCTTTTTCTTCCGCAATTGCCACAGTAGTCTCTCGCTTCGAAGTATTCTTTTCCGCAAATACTGCATCGACAGGATCTTAGACAATCACCAATGTAAGAAACTCGCCTCTCTATTGGTTCACTGCTCAACTGTTTCTCCTCCTAAGATTGTAGTGTATGCTTTTGTCCCAAATCCTTCTAGTTCTTGGATACAACCGATTTTTGGGATAGTATTTCTGGTTGTAACTTGACGTTCACCAGCTTCATTTCGCAACTGTTTGAATACTTCATAAATTTGTGCTCCTCCAGTTGCACCAATCGGATTTCCATCTGCCTTGAGACCGCCATTTGTGTTAACAAATAGTTTTTTTCCATTTACTTCGTAGTATCCATCGTAATCTTGACAAGTTCCCCGTAAGCTTTTCCAAGCTGTTCCTGATTCACAAAAGCCCAAGTCTTCAAGAGATATAAGCTCCATAACAGTAGATTGATCATAAATTTCAGCTATTTCGATATCCCAAGATGAGAGATTGGCAATTTTCAAAGCTTTTTTCATTGCAATTCTTGTCGCAGAAAAACCTGTAAGGTCTTCTCTTGAGGGAAAAGTTAGAAAATCTGTAGCAGAGGAGCCGCCTAAAACATAAATTGGTTTATCTGTCATTTTCTTTGCAAGTTTTGCATTTGTGAGTATTAAGGCTGAAGCACCATCCGATATAGGTGCAAAATCATATAATCCTAGTGGTTTTCTCGCGTTTTTTCGCGCACTTATGACTTGTTCGATAGTTATTCTTCGGTGAAATTGCGCATATTTGTTTTTTAGTGCTTGAGCATGGTTTTTAACTGCGACCTTTGCTAAAGCAAGACTAAGTTTTTCAATATTGTCTCCAGTTATTCCATACTTTTTCATATAAGCTCGCAACATAAGTTCATGATTGGCTTCAGGTGTTCCCCCAGCGTAGTAGCTCCAGGGATCTTCGAGAAGCATAAGATCATCTCGGATTTTATCCCATCGATCTGTCATCTTCTCTATTCCACCAACCAAAACAGTACTATACACTCCTGCTCTTATTGCATTACAAGCGGCTAGCAAAGCAGCACTAACTGAACTCGTGACTTCCATTGGGACATGAAGTTGAGTAAGTTCAGATAGAAATCCTTCCTCTAGACATAGTTTGTTGGTTATTGGAAGAAAACAATCTGAGAGATAGCAAGCTTCTAGATTCTTACGTTCCAGCTTGCACCTACTTGATGCGGTCAACCAAGCCTCTTCGATGAGTTTTTCGGGCTTTTTTCCATAATGCTCTCCAAATTTTGTTCGGCCAACAGCTACTATGGCCGGATTATTTTGCATTATACAATCCCCTTTTTGATAGCAAATATCCTTTCCATAGAGGATTATTAAGTGTTTGCCAATTCAGTTTTTCATCAATTCTTAAGGAAAGTTTGCCTAACAGATAGTTCAAATAAGAGAATAAATCAAAAAAAAGAGTTAACATGTTTTCAGAATAGGAAGTTCATAAAACTTTTATGGTTTTTTCATGTGAATATTTGTTCCATGAGTATCGGAGTTAGAGAGGAGTACAGCAAAAGAAAAACTGCATTGTTAGGTTTAATTTTTCTGATATTATTAGTTTTGGCTTATGCAGAAAACCTTTTTTTCTTTGGTATTCTAGGTGCGATTCTGCAAAATTCATTATTGGCTATTTTGATGCTGTTTACTCATAATGTTCTTGTTGTATCGTTAATTGTTCTGGGTATGACTTTCTATGTAAGACTTGTTTTTCTGGATTTTTTTAAGAGAGAGAAATATTCACATATAATAGTATCACATCCAAGCACTTTTGGATTCATTTTTGCTTGTGTTATAGTTTTTCTAAGTATTCTGCGCGGAGCAACTCTAATTGTTGGCAGAGTAGACCTTTTGTTCTTGCCTTTAATCTTGCTGATTAGTACACCTATTGGAATAATTGAGGGATATGGAATTTATTTGCCAATAAAAAAAACTTTGAGTAGAACGCTCTCATCCAGAAGTTTAATGAAAATTTATATTATATTTTTTGTCGCATCTGTTTTAGAAGTGGTTTTTATAAATTTGTTGGCTTGGAGTTTAATCTAATTGGGTAAATTAATTTTATTTCTTAAGTTTACAGTCAAGTTTCTAGTTAGGTTTTCTAAAGTTTGACTTAATCTAACTGGATATTCTGGTGCATTTTTTAGAATCTTGTATTTATTAGGAAGTTTTTGAAAAGCTTCTTTTGCATACTTGCGTATTACTGTCAGTGAGGGTAGATCGTAAGTTAATTCACCTTTTTCCATAACTTTTTCTAGAAGAGGGTCACCGGGTAGGTTCTCTTCTTGCAAACCTATTATGTCATAATCAAAATATCCTCTATTATCTTTGAATCGATGTACTTGTTTTCTTCCTGGAAGAGTGGATTTACCTTCACTAAGTTTCATGATTGGAGAAAAATTTCCTTTCTCATCCATTATCTCGCAGAGTTTATAGACTACGTTAATATATGGGCGGTCTGCGGATGTCCCCAACTTTGTTCCAACTCCAAAGCAGTCAATTCTAGCAGAATTCTCCAATAAATCAGCGATCCTAAATTCATCTAAATCACCACTAGCAAAAATATTAACATAATTTAGATCGTTATTGTCTAATTTTTCTCTAACTTTTTTACTGGTTTTTACTAAATCCCCACTATCCAACCTAACTCCTCCCAATTTGTATCCTGATTTTTCGAGTTCTTTTGCAACCAAAATAGCATTAGCTAATCCAGTAATTTCATCATAAGTATCAATTAGAAGAGTAGTTCTTTCAGGAAAAGTTCTGGTAAAAGCTCTAAAAGCATCAATTTCTTGTTTGTAGGACATAATAAAAGAGTGCGCCATGGTTCCAAAGACGGGAATACCATATTTTTTTCCAGCTAAAACATTGGATGTACCTTCACAACCTGCGATAAAACTGCACCGGGCAACCTTCATTCCCGCGTCTATACCATGTTCTCTTCTAAGACCAAACTCAATAACTGGTTTACCTTTAGCTACTTTCACAATTCGCGAGGCTTTAGTGGTAATCATCGTTTGCAAGTTAATAGTGTTAAGAAGGAAGGTTTCTATTATTTGAGCTTCGATAATTGGTGCAGTAATTCGAATCAAAGGTTCGTTCTGAAACGCTATGCTTCCTTCTGGAAGAGCCCAAACATCCCCAGAAAATCTAAAATTTTCTAGGTAATCTAAGAAATCACTGTGAAATCCTTGTTTTTTGAGGTAAACGAGATGTTCATTAGTGAATCTGACATTTTTCAAGAATAGAAGAACTTGTTCAAGTCCTGCAAACATGAAATAAGAGCGGTTCTTGGGCATGTTTCTGATAAACAAGTCAAAAGTTGCTAATTCGAGTTTTTTATTATCGAAGTAACTTGCACACATTGCCAATTCATAAAAATCCGTTAAAAGACTCATGTTTTTTTCATTACAGAAACCAAGAAAACCCGACATAAGCTATAGTTAAAATGAATCAGATTTAATTCTTCTGGAATAAGCTAAGTATGCTTTTAGGTTTATGCAGCTTTTTAATGTGAGAGTTGTATTAGAGGGAGATTTGAAACTTTTATATATGGCAATGACAATGGTAGCTCTGAGTGTCATGGCTGAAGTTTGTTCGACATGTGGACTTCCTAACGATTTATGCGTTTGTGGTGAAATAGAAAAGGAACAACAACGGATTCGTATCAGACTAGAAACAAGAAAGTTTGGTAGATCAAATACTGTTGTTGATGGGATGGAAGATAAGAGTACTAAGCTCTCTGAGACAGCTCAGAAGTTGAAGAATTTTTGTGCTTGTGGTGGAACATCAAAGAATGGACAAATAATGTTACAGGGAGATCATCGTGACAGGGTTCGTGAATTTCTTATAAATAAGATGGGTTATCCTGAGAAAAATATAGAGCTTCAATAATTCTATTTTGTAAAGGTGCCAAAGTCCTAAATGAAACTCTTTCATAAAGTCAATGATTTGGTTAGAAATTTAAAACATAGAAGACCAACTAAGATTTTTTGCCCAAGATGTTGTAGTCCAGAAATTAGAAAGTCGAGTAGTTTTGATAGTTGGTTAATTCCCACTAGGTATATTTGTGAGAAATGTGAATATTTTGGTCCTATTATTATGGAACTGGAAAAAAAAGAGGAGGAGAATTCTAAGAAGGGTTAATCTGGCGTTACCAGATTGAGTTGTTTTTTTAGAGTTTTGTATCTGTTTCGTACAGTAACTTCGGTTACTCCGGCTGCTTCTGCTATGTCTTTTTGTGTTTTCTTTTCGCTGTTTTTTAAGCAGGCAATATAAAGAGCGGCAGCAGCTAATCCCATGGGATCTTTCCCAGCGGCAGCGCGTTTTTTTCGCGCATCTCTTAGTATTTGT
Source organism: Candidatus Bathyarchaeota archaeon (assembly GCA_026015145.1). Classification (GTDB taxonomy): domain Archaea; phylum Thermoproteota; class Bathyarchaeia; order Bathyarchaeales; family Bathycorpusculaceae; genus AD8-1. Next base: position 7,240 of record JAOZGY010000130.1, read on the forward strand.
ATAGCTAAACCTTGTGTTTTGCCTGAGATTCCTGTTCGTTCAGCAATTTTAGAAACATAAGTTAATGGATTAGCAATAGGCATGTGAATGTCTAATTCTCGCAGCAAAAGTCTGTAACATCTTGCAACGTCTTTCTTATCTACTAGACTGGCTTCAGATATTTCACGTAAAGTTCTTGGTGTTGCGCTACCACGACAAGCAGCATATAGAGCTGCAGCAGCTATTGCGGCTATGGATCTTCCGCGAACCAATCCTTTGTCAAGGGCCTTACGATATATTACTGCGGCTTTTTCTTTGATCTGAGATGGGATATAGACTTTATCAGATAATCGATCTAGCTCGGCCATTGCTTGGGCTAGATTTCTGTCAATTGATGAGTGTACTCTGGAGCGGATCTGCCATTTTCTCAAACGCCACATTTGTAACCTTGTTGAAAGAGGTAGTTTCCTACCAAAAGCGTCACGATCAACTTGACTAATTGCTGTTGATAATCCTTTATCGTGAACGGAATAAGAAGTAGGTACGCCAACACGACTTCTTGATGTTTTTTCTTCTTGGGTAAACGCTCGCCATTCTGGTCCTTTATCCATCATCACTTCATACAATACAAGACCACAACCACCGCAAACGGTTTCCCCAGTATCATAATCATGAACTCGATTAGGGCTACCGCACTCTTGACATCTATCAACATGGCGGCTGTGCGAGCTAGTTTGTTTCTTACTCATTTCTTTTACTCCATTAATAATGCGCAGAACCTGTAGTTAATCCCCAAATATTTGAGAGAAAAAAGTCCTTTGGAACCACGCAAACTAAGCTGTTGCAGCTTTCTCATATATAAGCTTTACTGTTTTATTAATGTAATTTCATACGTTGTTCGAGAATATAGAGACAGAATATATATCATCCAAGATTACTAAAATAAAAAGCTGAGTTTATCAATTTGGTTTATTCTTTTATGCGGAAAAATAACAAAACGAAAAAATTGGCATGGTATTTAATTGAGAATGCTTATTAGACTGCGAACATCTTATCCGGAGAAGAAAACATAATTTAACAGTTCACACAAATAGTCTGAATTGAAGCCCGGTGGTGTAGCGGCCAAGCATAGGGGCCTTTGGAGCCCCCGACGAGAGTTCGAATCTCTCCCGGGCTACTTCTACACTTGTATTAGAATACTAAACTTCCCTTTTTTTTGAAACAATAAGCATTCCTACCCAGTAGCCTAAAAATTGGCTTCACTTCGAAGCTTTCTAAAAGACGATCTTATCCAACACTATGCAATAGAAGAAATCATTGAAAATTATCTAGAATGGGTAAAAAATGACACCTACATGATACTAGTCAAATGGAACAAAAAAATATGGAAAAATGACTTCTTTGCAG
>JAOZGY010000023.1 GCA_026015145.1 Candidatus Bathyarchaeota archaeon
GCATGTCAATATTCGCTAAACCTGCATATAAGGGCTTTTACATACCCTGAGCATACCTAAGGCTTGAAATGGGGCTTGTTTTGGGGTTTTTTGGTTTTGAGAAGTAGCTAAAAGCATCTAAAAACAAACTGTAGAACACATAAGCAAAAAACCTAAAAAACAATACAATTGAGTAAAGCTATGAGAGTTTTATTTATTTGTTATGGAAATGCATATCGCAGTCCATTAGCTGAAGCCCTTCTCAAAAAGATAAGACCAGATCTACACGTTGAGTCAGCAGGAATTAGCGTGTCAATTCCAATTTCTACATCAATAAAAGAGTTCCTAAAAATCAATAGGGCCCTACAATATCTTAAAAAAACACCCGAAAGCTTAGACCACAAGAACCTAAAGAACTACAATCTAATAGTGACAATGCAAAATATTCAAACAAACGCAGTTCTACAAAGGTGTCCAGAATGCAAAAACAAAATAATCGAATGGAACATAAAAGATCCATACTTCCTGGATAGCAAGAGTGCAAAAAGCATTTTCAATGAAATCAATAAAAAAGTGAAAGAACTGGCAAATTCAATATAATTTTCTTTGTCTTAAACAAATGAATGTAACATAGAAACCAAAATGGCTCAAGATTAATTAGGAAGCGTTTTTAATCTTGCTTCTATCTCTGCTTTAATTTCAACATCATCTTCATTTTCAAGAGCAGCATTGAGAAGATTTCTAGCCACTTGCATCTTTTTGTCCCCAAATGTTTTAGAAAAATTACTTGGCTGACGTTCATTTAGTTTAATACTTTTTGGCAAATTACATACAAAATTTATGGGATAATCTGGGGATCTATCCACGTCAATTATTGCAAAGCGTATATGTTTAGGTTTTATGTAACTATCTGAACTATAATGTTTGGTTATACGTAATTTTAGATTCATAGCATTTCAACTTGTCATATGGATAGGACCATTCAACTGGTTAATTTTGAAGTGTTTGTCCTTTCGTTCAATAATCTACGGTTACTTAAAATTGTTTAGTTTTTAATGCCAAGAGTTTTCCTCATTCTAACAAAATACTCAAATTAGAATACTTTAATGGCTAAGAAAAATCAATCATTCTTAATTCAAAACGAAAAAAAGCTATCAAATAAATCGAGAATATGCATTAAGAAATATTATAAAATAAACTATTCTAAAAACTACTATTTTTCTAAATAAAAAAAATTTTGCAATAATGTTATCTTATTAGCAACCTATTCTCACTGGTACTCTCTTCTTCTCCATTCCTTTTCCTCCTCTCTTTTAAGTGTAGAACAAATATACACATATAAGTCTTTTTGTTGAACACATCTACAATATCAATCGTTAAATTGGGCTAAAAAAAGCTCTAAACCAAGAGCAAACCTCAAAATTCGATTAAAAAAATCTTAGAAATCAACAAATCAACTAGCTAAAACTTCAACAAGATCCACAACAAAATGCGCGAGCAAATCCGCACTAACAATTGTGATTTTGAGTTCATAACGTTTATTTTTGAAAAAATACAGCAGAATTAACAGTGTCAACTGATGAAGAAAAACAAACTTCTTGAAAAAACCTCAAAGGCATGTCTAAAAAATGCCAAACAATACTTCAAAGACGCGGAAATCTTGTGCTCTTTTAGAAGTTATGGTCACGCCTTAGGATTCACAATATTAGGTGATGTTGAAATGGGAAAGTCAGCAATCTATAATCTTTATTCAAAAAACTTGATTCCAGTATCAAATTTGCCTGAACCATATTCAACGTATTGTAGAGAAAATGAGATTGAAAAATTTGCAGCTGAATCTTGGTGGATTGGATTTGTTCTTGCTTCGAATATTGAAGAAATAATTCAAAACTTAATCGAAGTCACTCAAGAAGTTAAAATAGATTCTTCAAAAGAATTTGGATTACGACTGACGAAAAAAGGGACCCAAATACAAAAAAAGCTAATTCAAAAGTTGCTCTTAGAAAACGAAAAAATCAGGGAATTAGAAGAATATAAAACAAAAGCCTTTTTGGTGAAACCTAACTTTTGGACAATTACTGTTGACTCGCCGAATCTGGTTAAAAAATCAGTTGTAAAACAGAGATTAAAAATTGCTAAAAAACGTATCAAAACTGCTGAGCCTTTTCTTAATTTTCCAATAAATTCTGTTCAGCAAAGTCTTACAAAGATGTTGCTTACCATAGCATTTCATAGTATTCTTCCAATTAAAAAGGAAATAACCCATTTCATAATACCATCAACGATAAACTATGTATATGAAAAATAAAACGAATTTTCAATTCTTTCTATACAAGATTAAGTAAAGTTTCTGACCATAATTAAAAAGCTAACTGATATGAAAAACCAGATTAATGATGAGTACTATTATTTTCCAGGTTTATTATGCAATATCCTTCAGAAAATGAGTTAATATCTCCTTGTGGAATGAATTGTTCTATTTGTGCTAATTACTTAGCAATGAAAAACCAAGTAAGAAACAAAGGAGTTAAGATGGCTTATTGTAAAGGTTGTAGACCAAGAAATAAGAACTGTTCTTTTCTAAAAAAGCATTGTAATAAATTATCAAATAATTTGGTTGATTTTTGTTTTGAATGTGAGGATTTTCCTTGTTTAAGATTAATAAAACTCGATGAAAAATACAAGTCTAAGTATAAAATGAGCTTGATAGAAAATTTGATCTTAACCAAAGATGAGGGAATAGAGGAGTTTCTCGATTCACAAAAAAGCAAGTGGAAATGTAGCAAATGTGGGAATTTAATTAGCTGTCATAATGGTCTTTGTTTTATTTGTGACCTAAAAGAAATAAGAAATCGAAAAAAGAAGTATCAATGGGAATGAAATCGTTAACTATTGTTCCAATTTAAATTAAGAAAATAATTTTCAAAATTAAACAGAATTATTCAGGTCGCTATTTTAATTTGCCTGCTAAAGCGGTAAAATGCGTTTTATACGTTCTTTTGCCTTTTTTATCGGCTACATAAGTGAAGTTAGAGGAAAAAGAAACGCCTGTCAGTCTTCTGGAAGCTATGTTCATATCGTCTACAGTATCATCAAACCAGCATATTACATACTTTTCTGCTAACCCTTCTACTGATGAGATAGAATCCAGATTGCCCATAAGAGGAAAGAATCCCGTAATTTCTCCAGTTAGTAAGTTGTCGTGAGATCTTGAGATTTCAAGTTTTTCGGTCTTTACAACTGCAAACGGTTCTCGTTTAGGAGGGTGTTTTTCTCTGTAAAAGGTTAGCACAGCTTTATTCCAAGTATAATTCATCAACAAAAACCTCGCTTTAATTATTATTTTAAGCGCTATATAATTAAATTGTCATAAAAAACTATCAGTGACCAAATAGCCTGTCGTTCATTTGAATGTATTGTATAGTCTGATTTAAGATATATGTCAATCTGCGCAATTCAACACTTAAACAAGGGTGCTCTAATAGAAAACGAATTCAACCGGAGTTGCGAAAGAGCGTGTTTAACATTAAAACAATACCAAGTTTTTCGCTTATGACTGCGGGATCATTAGACTGGTTAACAACTGTCATTGGAATTGCTTATTTTGGAGCTGTTGAAGGAAACCCATTTATGGCACAATTAACTTCAAGCAATCTGCTAGCATACTCATTGATAAAACTTGCCACAACAATTGTTGTAGGATATATTTTTTATAAAGCAGAGAAAATCTTGATGACTGCAGATAACCAAAGCAGCAGAGCTTTTAAATTCACTCGAATTGGACTTAGGGCAACATATGTAGGTGCAACTATTGCTCTCTTGGCTGCGGTTATAAACAATATTTTTGTTGTTACCCAAGCAATCTAAATCCAAAAGCAAATATTTTTTATTCAGCAAAAAACCATGAAGATGGGGAAAATTGCAGGTCAACTTTAAATCACTAGTTGTTTGGTTAATTCTAAACAAGCAAGCTGATAGAGCTATCAAATTGTTAGCGGAAAAATATAAAGTAAAAACACCACATCTTAAAGTTGGTTTACCTAAAGGACATAGAACAAAAACTTTGGGCTGCTATCTAACTAAGAATTCCACAATCACACTATATAACAGAGAATTGCTTTCTAATCCCTATGTTATTCTTCACGAATTCTATCATCACTTACGGACTAACATAGAGAAAAGACATAAAGGCACAGAAAAAAACGCAAACAAATTCGCTTTAGATTTTATCAGGCAATACAACAAGACACATTACAAATACACGAAAATTTTGCTAGAAAATCCTGAAGAGAATAGAAAACAGAAATAAACAAGAAGACTTAATTAAACAAAAGAGCCGGGATGGCAGAGTGGATAACGCGCAGGCCTTGAGAGTCTGTGGACCTTTAGGTCCGCATGGGTTCGAATCCCATTCCCGGCGCTTTTCCAGAATTTTAGAGCAATCATGGCTAATCTTTTTAGATTAAATAGGCATTATACTTAAGCAACAAAATGGAGCCGACATAACGGTTTAGATTTGTGGTATTTATGAAGATTGCAGTTGTAGCGGATGAAGATACAGTAAATTGTTTTAAATTAGCTGGATTAGAACATGCTTACGCTGTTAAAAGCGCAACAGAAGCTGATGAACGTATTCGAGAATTCTCTAAAGAATCTGAATTTGCAGTAATAGTTGTCTCTGATATAATAGCAAACCGAATCCGTTCTACTATTAACGAAATCACAGAAAAAAACAAGTTTCCTTTGATTATTTCAATCCAAAAGTTGGGTGGTACTCCTCAAGTATCATTTGATCCTATTACTGAAATTATCAAGCGAAAAACCGGAATAGAACTCAAGTTATAGGAATTGAGAATAACTAGAATCATGAAGGTTATATGATTTGTCAAAAAAAATCTCTGGTAAAGTCTCTCGTATTGCAGGATCATTTGTGACAGCTAAAGGAATGAGCGGGGCACAGATGTTTGAACTTGTCAAAGTAGGTGAAGCTGGGGTAATTGGTGAAATTATACGTCTACAAGGAAAAGTTGCAGTTATACAAGCCTACGAAGAAACAGAAGGAATAAAACTGGGAGAGAAAGTCTTTGGGACAGGCAAACCCTTGTCCGTCGAGCTAGGGCCTGGTTTAATTGGACAAATATTTGACGGTGTCCAACGACCTCTCACTGTTATTTCAAATATGTATGGACCACTAATAAAAAGAGGAGTAGAAGCTTTAGCTCTTGATCGTAAGAAAAAATGGGCTTTTAAACCCACATTAAAAAAAGGAACCAAAGTCACTGGTGGAGATTTTGTTGGCTCAATACAAGAAACATCGCTTATTAAAAATAGAATTATGGTTCCCCCCACTATTTCAGGTGTGATAAGCGATATCAGTTCTGAGGGAAAATATACAATAACCGATCCAATAGCAGAAGTTAGAACATCAGGAGGCTTAGAGAGTTTGTTTCTGATGCATACATGGCCTGTAAGAAAACCTCGTCCATACAAAACAATGCTATCTCCAACAGAACCGCTTCTTAGTGGACAAAGGATCATCGATTCTTTCTTTCCTGTTGCAAAAGGTGGAATAGCTGCTACAACAGGAGGGTTTGGAACTGGAAAAACTGTTGTATTGCAGACCTTAGCTATTTGGGTGGATGCAGATGTTGTGGTTTACATCGGTTGTGGTGAGCGAGGAAATGAGATGGCAGATGTTCTTGATAGATTTTCAAAACTAAAACTTGGCAGTTCCAATCAATCATTGATGAATAGAACAATTTTTGTTGCAAATGTTTCAAATATGCCAATTGTTGCTAGAGAAGCAAGTATTTACACTGGGATTTCTCTAGCTGAATATTATCGGGACATGGGTTATAACGTTGCTTTGATGGCTGACTCAACTTCAAGATGGGCTGAAGCCCTTCGAGAAATTTCAGGTCGGCTTGAAGAAATGCCTGGGGAAGAGGGATATCCTGCTTATCTGGCTTCTAGATTAGCAGAATTCTATGCAAGAGCCGGACAGGTTCAAACTATTGGCAATGAAGATAGACAAGGATCTATCACAGTATTGGCAGCTATTTCCCCTCCTGGCGGCGATTTTTCAGAACCTGTAACAACTAATACTTTAAGAATAGCCAAAGTGTTTTGGGCGCTCGATTTTGCTTTAGCTCACCGTCGACATTTTCCAGCAATAAATTGGTTTATGAGCTATTCAGAAAATTTACCCATGCTTGAACCTTGGTTTGCAAAAGTCGAAAAAGATTGGCAAAAATTATGCAATGAAGCCAGAACTCTGCTTAAAGAAGAGGAGGAGCTAAGAGAAATAGTTGCATTGATTGGAGCAGAAATATTAGGTGATAAACAAAGATCAGTTTTTGAAACAGCAAAGATGCTAAAGGAATACTTCCTTCTTCAAAACGCGTTTCACCCTGTCGATGCTTATTGTCCAATCGCAAAAACTTACAAAATGCTCCGGACTTTTTTGAAATTTTATGATAAAACAAAGATAGCAATAGATTCGGGGGTTCCTTTGGTCAATATTCTCTCTTTACCTATTCGTGAGAAGCTAAGTCGACTAAAGACGACTCCTACAGAGGAATTTGATAGCGTGTATCTTGAGATTGATAAGGAAATGAATGAACAGTTTGAAAATCTAGAGTCAGAATCGAGTGGAGGAGAAGATCAAATTTGAGCAAAAAATCTCATTTAGGACTAAAATTCTTTACAGTAAGAGAGATCACAGGTCCTTTGCTTTTCTGTGAATCTGTTACTGGAGTAGGTTTTGGGGAAGTTGTACAAGTGATTACTCCAAGAGGGGGAGAGCAAATTGGTCAAGTTATAGACATTAGTGATGAAGTCACAGTTATTCAAGTGTTTGAGGGCACAGCTGGATTGAGTGTTGAAAGTACAGCTGTTCGTTTCACTGGAGAAACCATAAAGTTGCCAGTCTCAATGGATATGTTTGGTCGCATGTTCACTGGAACTGGAAAACCTGCAGATGGTGGTCCAAATATACTTCCAGAAAAATATCTTGACATTCATGCACCTACAATTAATCCATATTCACGAGAGCACCCAACAAAGTTTATTCAAACAGGTATTTCAGTAATTGATGGTTTGAATACATTACTGCTAGGACAAAAGCTCCCTTTACTATCAGGAACAGGATTGCCACACAAATTATTGGCTTCACAAATTGTGAGACAAGCCAAAGTCGTAGGGGAAGAAGAAGGTTTCACGATAGTATTCGCTGCATTAGGAATTACTTCTGATGAAGTAACATTTTTCAGAAATGATTTTCTCAAAATGGGAGCAATGGGCAAAGTAGTTATGTTCGTGAATCGAGCTGAGGAACCAGCCATTGAAAGAATCTTAACCCCTAGAATGGCATTGACTGCAGCTGAGTATTTTGCGTTTGAACATAATCTCGATGTACTAGTAATTTTAGTCGATATGACCAATTACTGTGAAGCGCTACGTGAGATTTCTGCTTCTCGTCTAGAAATTCCAGGAAGACGTGGTTATCCAGGATACATGTACACTGATTTAGCAACTTTGTATGAGCGAGCAGGAATAATAAAAGGAAAAAAAGGATCAGTGACACAAATGCCAATTTTAACCATGCCTGACGATGACATCACTCATCCTATCGCGGATTTAACTAGCTACATAACTGAAGGACAAATCATCCTAGATAGAGAAATGTTCAAAAAAGGAACATACCCACCCATTGACCCTTTACCTTGTTTATCTCGTTTGATGGATAAAGGCATTGGAGCAGGAAAAACAAGAGATGATCATAAACAACTCTCAGATCAGCTATACTATGCTTACGCTGAAGGAAAGATTGTTCAAGGTACGGCTTTAGTTTCAGGAGAAAAAGCATTAACTAGCACCGATAAGCTCTATCTTAAATTTATGGAGAGATTCGAAAGAGAATTTATCAGTCAAGGCTTTAATGAAAACCGTGACATAGAAGACACTCTAAATATTGGATGGACCCTCTTATCAATACTTCCAAAATCAGAACTCACAAGAATTGAACCTTCAATAATCAAAAAGTACCATCCAAACCATGAAAAAGAAGACTCTAAGTAAAGGGAATAACAATGTCAGCTGAAAAAATGGAGGTGCATCCCACTCGCCAGGAACTCTTAAGATTAAAACGACGAAAGTCGTTAGCTGAAGGAATCGCTGATATCTTGCAGAAAGATTTAGAGACCCTTATTATAACACTTATTGAATTCAGAAAGAAAGCACATATGTTTAGAGATCAACTATTTGAAAAAATGGATCATGCTTATTCTAGCTTTTTTGAAGCTGAGATGATTACAGGTTCCATTGCTACAAAGGAGCTAGCGCTATCTGCTCCAACTATAGAATCCAGTGTCGAAACAAGTACAACAAGAGGAGTTTTAGGACTGCCATTTTCGGTTTTCAAGTTTGTGAAGAAAGAAACTATAGTCGCAAAACCTCGTTTTGACATTTCAGAAACACCATTACAACTTGAAGAGACAGCATCAAAAATCGAGGAAGCCTTGAATTTTATTGTAAAGATAGCTGAGCTAACAGCAACAATAAGAGAAATACTAGAATTGATATCAATAAAAAGGAGACAAATTAACAGAATCAGGTTTAAAATTATACCTCAACTTGATGCCACAATCAAATACGTTGAATTAATCCTTGAAGAGATCGAAAGACAAGATGCAATCAGAGTAAGAGTACTACAACGCAAACGCAAAGAGAGATCAGTAAAAACAGTTTAGAGACATTTAATTATGAAACCTTTAAAATACAAAGAGATAATGCCAAGAGTTGCAATTGAAAAACTCAAACTAATAGACACAGAAGATCTGGTTAATTTAGCTGGAAAAAATCTTGAAGCTATCCGTTGTGCCTTACTTGAAACTTCATACCGAGAAGACATCTTAAACCTGTCAAACCAAGAACCAAATTCAAATTCCTTGGAAGAAGCTCTACTTGAAAATTATGCACAAACATTGAAAAACCTTGTAAAGTTCTCAGTAGGAAATTCAAAGAATTTATTATTAACTATCATCGGAAAAATTGAAACCTCAAATATCAAAACTATACTAAAAGCTAAAAAAACTAAAATGAATATTGACGAAGCAATTAGCAACATAATTCCAGTTGGATTTCTGAATAAAGATCGTGTTCGAGACATATTATCTACTTCTGCAACGATCGAGGATGTTATTGAATTTCTTTACGATACTGAATACGGTATAATTATAGAAAAGGCATTAGCTGAAAATAGGGGAATTATAGACTTATTATCTTTGGAACTTGCTTTGGACCAATTTGCTTATCAAAAAATTCATAAAACAATTAAGAAGCTCAAAGGATTGGACAAATTAATAACAAAAAATGTTTTAGGAATTGAAGCGGACGCAAAGAACATAAAGGTTATTTTAAGAGGGAAAGCAAAAAAAATACCTAAAGATCAAATAAAAAGGCATTTTCTACCCTCTTTTCTTATTAGTGAACAAACATTGTCAAATGCATTGGAAACAGCTGATGTGAAAACCTTGGCAGAATGCTTGATAAGAGCAAAAGAGATTGCAGAGAATCCGTTTTACCTAAAAATTTTTATTGAAATCTTGGAGCAACATAATTCTCCAATTTCTCAAATTGAGAATATTCTCGAAAAAGCTTCGCTTAGAATAAGCAAAATGATGCAAAAGAAATACCTAAAGTACTACAATTTGAGTTATGTTTTGGTATTGCTCAATTTGAAATGGCTAGAAATTAGAAACCTAAGATGCTTGATTGTTGGTTCGAAAAGAAAAATTACATCAACCAAAGTTAAACGTCTTCTGATCCTAGAAAAAAACTATTAATAATCATAAAAGTTGTAACTTTACCCCTTATTTCTGTGGTAATATTAACTCTATGGAACTAGCATAAAAGCAATAAGTAGACCGTATATCGCTAATGCTTCAGACAAAACTACACCTAAGATGTTTATGGTATAACTCTCAGGTTTTTCAACTGTTGCAGTCATCAATGCAGGACCACAGTATGAGATGCCCACGCTAGCCGCAGCTGCAGCACCTCCCATAGCTATTCCTGCGAAAAGAGCTTGAATACCAGCATCAGAAGTAGCAATCACAGGAAGTTTGGAAACTATCATAAAAGCAATGAGCAAACCATAGATTGCCAGTGCTTCTCCTAATACAATAGTTATTAATAATTTACTCCCGTATTCAGGTTTTTCAGAGGTTACTGAAGCCAAAGCTGGCGCACAATTTATTATTGCGTAGGCTGCACTTGCAGCAGAACCAAGTGTTGAAACTGCAATGCCTATAGTTGCAAACGTACTAGGATCCATATACATTTTGCTCCTTTGAATTATTATTGAGTTTAATGGGTTTAAAAGGAATTCCTTTCCCACTATAGAAGCCAGGAAGCCATTCCACCCAATGAAGCCTTAAAGTATGCACAAAAATGATGAGCCCTTCAATGGTTAATGCTAGAATACTTCCAACTATTACAATCGGGATGGCTTGTAATGTGAAATTTGAATGTTCTACTCCACCTAGAATAAGAAACATGTAGTTTAAAGCACTGTGAGTAAGTGATAAGGCAGCAAGTCGACCAAATGAGATTGTGTGGTCCAAAGACTCGATAAGAATTTCGATGCTAAATTGTATTCCACCCATAACATTTTCAGCAGCTGTGGTAGTGATAGTCATGGTGATTACTGGAAAAATAACTAAACCGATAAACATGAAAATACCATCTCCGAACCATTTTGTTAAATTCGAAATCCCACCCCAATAGATCCACATTATAAAACCACCAATAAGCAACCATAACCAAGATATCGAGATCAAAGTTTGTTTGAATTGGCTTTTTCGCACATTATTAAAAATCCTCAAAATCAAGCTGAAACTCAGAAGACAGACTCCAATAAAAATCCCTAGCCTTAACATGCTTACTGGTTCTAGCATAGGATCAAATCCACCAATCTGAAAAGGCCCAATCTGTCCAAGAGATATTGGATGGATTATACCTGATGGTCCAAAAAATTCTCCAAAAAGAAAACCGAAGAAAGTTGATGTGATACCACAGAGAAAAATCAATCCAGAACCCATCAATAAATAACGCAAAATATCCCCGACCTCTTCAATGTCAACTTTTCTTCTAAAATATGACAACACCAATCCTGCGACTAATAAAATAATACCTTGCCCTACATCAGCAAACATTATCCCAAAAAGCAGCGGAAAAGTTATGGCCATAATGAAAACTGGATTAATTTCGTCTGGCTTTGGGTATCCAAAAGAAAAAGTTAACTTTTCAAAAGCTTCAAAGAGACGGGGAGCTGGCTTAATTATTGTGGGTACTATGTCTTCAGGATCTGGCGGTTCTTCCTTGATTATATATCTTCCTTTTGTTACTTCTTTTATCCCATTCTTGACTTTTTTAAGGTTTTTCTTGGGCACCCATGCTTCAAGATAGACAGTTGACGCAACGCTACCCAGGTGACCTTCGATTTTTCTGAGTTCTTCTACTTCCTCAAGTAGTGTTCGAAGGGCCAAAAGTTTTGATTGCACAGAAGTGAATTCTGGTTTTGACTTTATTGATTGTCGTCCTAATTCAGCAATTTTTCTTAGTTTCAATATTTGTTTTATAATATCTGTTCTTTCTTGGGGGATTTTTTCTAGTATTTTGCTAATGTGTGCCTTCATAGTCATTAGCTGCTTAGCGTTAGAGTATTTAGATGGTTTTTGTGTTCGAGATTTTTCCTCAATGGGCAATAAGGTTTGTTCGATAAAATCTAAGAATTTTTCATCTACTAAATAGTGAGCTCCGTTTGTTGGATAATCTCTTGGTTTTATTTTTAGCTTTTTTGCTAGTTTGTCTATTTTAGTAAGTATTTTTGATCCCCGTATAGAGATGGCGTCAATTTCTTTGAAACGCGTTTCTATTTCGAAAATTTTCTGCTCGGCTTCTTGTAGTACTTTCCCTATAAATTCTTTTGGAATAGGTTTTCCTGGAACTGGACATTTTTTCCTATTAATTTTCCAAGAAGTTAACAATAAGTCAATTTTTCGTATAATCTTAGAATATGAATCAAGCGTTTCAGCAAGAGGGGGCACACTTGTTTCGATTTCAGACAGCTCGTTTTCAGCTTTTGATAAGGTTTCATCTATTGTTTTTCCATGCGAAAAAGCTTTTGTTTTTATGGATTTTTTTGGTTCTATTTCTAAGCGGTGTAGGTTTTTTTCTATTCCTACAAGTATATTTTGAGGTCGATTAACTAGTTCACAAGAGGTTGCATATTTTTCCAGAAGACCATCGAATGAATCTAGTTTTTCATCGACATTTATACAATGTACAACGCCCATATCACCTAAGAAAAATAAAACAGGATCAACGAATTTTTCAAGAAATAAAACCTCAATTTTCCTTAAATCTTGCGCGACTGCACACCTTCAATGGTAACAATAAAACTACTCATAATATCTAGTCACTCTTAATTTTTTTGGTCAAATATAAAAACTTTTATTATAGGGTCCCAAAAGGAGAAATTTTTTATGACCCTAGAAAAGCTATTTAGTTGATGTAACCATTCTAATAAAGAAAGCGGTGTCTCAGGTGCTTAAGGTCTTCAAAGAAGTAAAAGAGGTCAATATGGAAGCAAAAAAAATTATTGAAGAGGCTAATGCACAAGCTGAAAAAATAAGCAAAGAAGCAAGTCAGAAATCTCTGGCTGCCTATAATACAGTTTACAATAAAATTTTGAAAAAGGGCGAGAAAGAAGCAGTTAAATTGAAAATAAAAAACGAACAAGAAACTAAACACGAACTTGAGAAGACCAAATCAAAATCAGAAAAAACGGCTAAAGAAATCGAAGTAAAATCAAAAAGAAACTTCGAAAAAGCAGTCGATTATGTTTTTAATTCAGTTATAGGAGAGATTTGATAAATGGAATTGCAGGGAATCACCGAGACGATAATGCAAGAAGCAAGAGAAACAGCTGAATTAATAATTAATGACGCTCAAGAATTAGCTGAAGCAATGGTAAAAAAACAAAAACAATTAGGAATCAAAGAAGCTAATGAAAAAAGAAAGGTGATTTTGAAGAAAGCAGCAAATGAAGCAGATTTAAAGCGAATGAATAAGATTGCAAATTCAAAAATAACATCAAAATGGATTGTTCTATCCAGAAAAGAAGAATTAATTGCTTCGGTTTTAACAGAAGCAAAAAAAAGACTGCATAACCTAACACAAAAAAAGAAGTATATTCCTATCCTTGAGAACCTTATAATAAAAGCGGGAGTTGTTTTAGGAGATAGCATATTTGAAGTTATTTTAAATGAGAAAGATTCGAAACTGCCTCTAAACCTTGGCATATTAGCTAAAAAAATTGGTTTAAAAACTAAAACCAAAGTAAAATTAAGCTTATCCAAAGAAAAAATCCAAGTAATAGGCGGAGCAATGTTAAGAACCAGCGATGGTAAGGTTATTATGGATAACACTTTTGATGATATTCTTAGACAAAAAGAAAAAATTTTAAATGATAATATATCAAAAATTCTGTTTAAATAGAATAATTTTAAGTAACAGATATTAGAAATTTGCATCCAAGAAACAAGAAAATCCTTCCTAGTAGGTTATTATGATTTTGTTTAGAAAAAACAAGTTAATAATGATCTTCTTGTGATTTGTAAAGATGCAATGTCAGCTAAAGGTTTTTCAATGATTAGTTTTTTTTCAATTAATTATATTCTCTTCTTGTGATCCCCATCTTTTCTCTAAATACAGTATTAGTCCAATTAGACCTCTTGTTAAGATTGTGAGAGATAGTAATAGAAAATCATCCATTGTCCTTGTAGTAGCGGTGTTTATAATTTCTGCTCCGATAAAAATCTCTAAACCTAACGTTAGAAATGTGACACGCGGGGCAGCTCCAAAGGGGCGACAGGGACTTATTAGTTTTACCTTAATATATCGGGCTGCAACCAAAATTGAGCCTAAAAGTATCAGCAAACCTCCTAGAAGATATAGAAAGCTCACTACGAGTGCAAGTACAGCAACAAGTATGTTTTCGGCAACTGGAATGAACAAATCTTTGCTCGTTCCAAAAATAGCTATTATTATTACTGCTGTAATAAGGATAGCAACTAAGGCGATTGCCCAATTGTTTGATCTGCATTTTTCCATTTTATTCTATCCTACGATTTTGTTATTCAAGGAACCCTTAAATGATGAATCGAGATGAAAAGTAGTAGTATCTTTTATTCTTTACGATTAAGTTTTGTTTAATTTGTTGATTTACTAAACCCATCGTCTAATCTTGATTAGAGAAAAAGCTTTGAGATGGAATATTTTTCTATCCGGTTTTATTGCCAGATAGGTTTAATCCGAAAGTTCTGAATTAAATGTGAAACCTAACGCTTGAAAGATTTTAAATTCACCGAAAGCAAATAAAAACTAAGGGTGGATTATAAATTGATTCTTCTTGGTGCTGCACTTCTGTTCCCTTTGGAATTTCAGCTATGAAGAAATTTGTCGAATTATTTAGGCAGGAAATTCAGACCAAACCCAAAAAGCACTGCTATAGAAGCTAGAGTAATCTTATACCGCAAAAGCTATAGCGAAATTCAGGAACACATATAATAGAAAATTCAGAAGAAGGTATGTTATGGTAAAAGCTATCATTATGGTTAAGGTGGATGCCGGGAAAGACAAGGAAGTCCTTGAGAAGATAAAGATTATAAATGGTGTAGAGCATGCATGTGCAACATATGGCATATATGATTTGGTGATTCGGGTACATTACCAATCAGTAGAATCACTTGACAAGTTCGTATTTCATGATCTGCGCACGATTCCTTCCGTTAGGGAGACAGCTACCCTGATATGTTCTAGTTTCGTGACTTAAGGTTGTGTATGCTCATAATTTGTCTGTAAAATCTCTGCATAAAAAACTTCCACGGAGCCGGCAGCTTGGATACATAGTGCAACGCACGCGCACAAATTGTCGCGGCTCACCGGTATGTTGAAGATGGGCACAAAAAGGGAAAGAGGCTGTGCGGGTGACATCTCCATTCCTTGGGAATAGGTTTAAATCCGAAACTTCATCTACAGCCTTTGCAGCTTTCACAATCCACTCATCCTTGTCACTTTGTGAGTAATAGACTCTTTCTAAGAATTTCACAAAAATTTCAATACTTACATTGTTAATCAATACATAACATTGTTGTTATCTAAATGATAACCACAACACACGCTCTGGAACAAAAAAAAGAGTACACTATTTTATTCAATCTGAAATATCGGCTTTCAGCCGACGTTTTTCATAGTGACGTAGCCGCAAGTAATCATAGATGAATTGAAATGGAAAAGGAAGCCACCGAACCTTTCCTGCTCTGGCTACTCGTATCATGGCAGGCAAGTCATAATCATACTCGTTTTCGCATAATCGAATAAAATCCTTGCTCTTGGAAATCGAGTATGCAAAGAACCTTCTGAGAACAAACCATTTTACTGGGCTATTTATCAAAAAGCATTCTTGCAGAAAGGTCTCCGCCCAATCTAAATTATGCATCCAAGACTTCAAGAACAACTCATTCTGTTTACGGGTAATATTTTCCACCATAAACGACTTTGTCGTGCTTGCAAGCCCGCCTTCAGAAACGAAAAACAGAGGAACCAACAAGCTCTTAAAACGCTTTAATCTTCCCAACAATTCGATGGTTAAGTCTACATCCTCATCTGTTTCTCCCGGAAGCCCAATAATCAACGTAGCCACTGGAACCCAGAAATTGTCTGACAGAATTTGAAACGCGTCAACCACAACCTGCGGCCAATCTTCAGGATTGAAAGGTTTACATTTTCCCCCCATGTGAGCCCTCATTAATCTAGGGCTTCCCGTTTCTAAACCGGTTTGACCACTCAACCAATTCCCATCCTTCCCATTTAACTCCATAATTCTGCTCAACTCTTCAATAACCTCTGGCGCACTAGCCACAGATGAAAGAGCAAAATGGCTAAGTGCTATCGAGTCAACACCAGGATGATTTCTCACCGTTCTGAAAAGGCTGATAACAGCTTCTTTGTTAACGCTTAAGCCTTTTGCCTTGTATCGCAAAACATCCTCCGCATGAAGTAACGGTCTTCTTCCTGCCCGAAGGTTGACATCAACCTCCTTTAGAATATGCTCAATGGACAAACATCGATACCGCTGAAGTGTGGGAACACAAAAAGCACAACCTCGACCACACCCCCTGGCAATCTCGACAATGCCATCAATTGTTGGTTCCCTTATTACTGGAATTTCATCTTCTATAACAACTTCACCATGAACAAGCCCTGGCAGTTGCTCACCATTTGTTACCTTCTTAATGATAGAATCTAAAGCTTTCTCACCCTCACCCACAACGACACAATCCACCCCTAGCTCTGTGCGTATAGAACTATCTTCGAGTTGCCAAGCGCCAGGTCCACCAACAATTATCTTAGGTTTGTACCGTTGAACGGTCCTATTGTTTAGTATCTCTTTGAACTTCACTTTCATGTACCCGTCTCCACCCAACACTTGGGTAAAAGTGGAAGACGCTGGCCCCAACGCGAGGGGATCATTCTCCGTTATTCCTAGAATCATAGTGTTTGGACCTACCACCTTGTCTAAGTGATCAGGGTGGGCAACCACTACCTCGTCTCGTTTGAAACCATTATTCAACAAAACCGCTTCAATCTTCCGAATACCACAAGGAGCATACTTAACTGAACCATCCTTGTTTGCTTCAACCGAAGGACAAAACATAGAATAATAAAACCAGTCCGGGATCAACCCCTTGGGGATGCAAGCACTAAAACCCAAGAAGAGAAAACTGTTGTATTCGCTCATAAGAGTCCGGTCAGCAGTCAGAACAACCTTATATCCCACATTTTGTCGATAATTCAAGTCCTTCGCTCCTGATTATTCAATTGCTCAAGCCAAACTTATTTTCTCTCAATGTTCCGAAGACGACAAATCCGTCGACTTCTCCAATTCCCTCAAAACGCATCATTAATGTATCAAAAGCTAATAGTTAACATTTTTGTACTTAGTTTTTTGGGTAACAACGCCAAAAGCGCTCATTTCAACAATCAACAGTATTGTTTGACAAATTCAAAAACTAAAAATATTGATACTAAGACAATGAAATAGAAATAATTAATCAAAAATTTAATTGAAAAAAAAGGGAAGGTTGCGCGGGTGACATCTTCATTCCTTGGGAATAGGTTTAAATGTGAAAATGTAAAGTATACATGACATAAAAGGGAAATGAGATGCGGCAAATGAGCGAAATGACGACTGAAATCCTCGAACAGAATCTAGGTAAAATTGTGCTTGTCCGCTTGAGAGGTGGCAAGAGTTTGCGTGGGAAACTAAAGGGTTTCGATCAACATCTAAATCTTGTTTTAGAAGAGACAGATGATACATCAGATCTTGAAAACACAAAAAGATTGGGACTTATAATTGTCCGAGGAGACAACGTAGTTCTTATTTCGCCTCCACCTAGGTGATCATCTTGGGAAAGGGAACACCCTCTTTTGGCAAACGATCAGGTAAAGTTGTTCATATCCGCTGTAGACGTTGTGGAAGACGCGCTTATCATGTACGCAAAAAGAGGTGTGCGGCTTGCGGATATGGAGAGACCTCTACTATAAGAAAATACAGTTGGCAAACTAAGACTATTCAAAGACAAAGAATTGTTTAATTATTCAAAAATTTTGAAAATTTTTATAGTAGAAATTGAAAAGAGAAAAATTTAGCGGTTAGCTTCTTGTGCCATAGTATCCTTTGTCGATTTTTACAAAGATAAGGGGTCCTTTGCTTTGGGCCATGTCTCTTGCTTTTCTTAGAGTGTTATTTACGGCTGTAAATAATCGTTGTTTTTCCTCTAATGATTGAATGCGTTTTTCTCCAAGCGCCATTTTTAGTAGGTTTTCAGATAGTATTTCGGTGCCGCATATCTCTCCGTTTTTTATTAGAGTAGATACCACGATTTCTTGCATTTCCTTTTTTCTTTCAATTTTTTTCCAAATTGGATCTGCATCACGAATGTTCTTGGAAGCTTTATTCCATTTGCTTGAGTTTTGAGAGCCAATAAGCAATTTCACACGTTGTTTCCATTTCTTAAGCCATACACTAACCCAGACTGATAAGAACTCATCTAGTTCACCAGGATCTTCCTTGTAGAGTTTCTCAAGTTTTTCTACTAGATCGCATTGGCTTGCTTCTCGTCCTATCAAGTTCCAGTGGTATTTTAGAAAGTTAGTGAAATCTTGGCAAGCTACTTGTAAAACTTTACGATCTGATCCTCTTATTTCTAAAGCTGAATCTTCGTCTCTAAGTTTCTCCCCTAACATTACCTCTAGGAAATTCATGAACTACCCGCTCCTAAAGCCCTCTCCACAATCACTAAGCGCAGAGGTTTTAATAAGGTTTATTTTTCAACCACATATAACTGCTTTAGGCAGTTTTTAGCAATATTTCATTCTTAGATATATTGGGACCCAGAATTATTCAATAAAATATGGAAGAGAATTGATGTTTTGCAGGATAAAATTTGGTTTCTCTTTAGTGAGTTCTTGAAGAGAAAAAATTCCTGATAAAACTGCCGCAGTTTTTGCGCCTGCAGCTTTTCCAGCTCGGATATCATTAACTGAGTCACCTACAATAATACAGTCTTCTACCTCAAGATTCATGTTTATTGCACATTTTAGCAAGGCTTCAGGGGAGGGTTTTGGTTTGTTGGTATCTAAAGCAGTAACAATAAGATCAAAGTATTTTGCGATATTGAATTTTTCTAATTCGGTAATGATGGAATTCCGGGGAACTGAACGCATAGTTACCAATGCAAGCTTCATTGTTTTTGAAAGTGTATGTAGTGTATCTGGAACTTTTGATATGAGTTTTGTTTCTGATCCTGAAATTGAATAATAAGACTTCAAATAGATTTCCAAGAAAAGCGATAAATTATTCTTAATTTTGATATTCAAAGGTAGTTTTTGTTCAAGTCTTCTTGGAATTTCAATAGCTTCCTTGTTGCTCAAGGGTTTAAGTCCAAGTTTGTTGAAAGTAAGTTGAGCTGCTTTCAAATAGGCTGGTTTGGAATCAACTAAAGTACCATCTAGATCGATTAGAACTCCTTTTACCTTCAATTTTTTATTAGACATATAGAGTGTTCTCTTTGGAATTTCCAGTCAAAATTGATTTTTCTAACAGATAACTTGGATTGATAAAGAATCGACAGATTATAGATTTGGCAAAGTCCTTATGAAAAGATAGGTAGGTATATTACATTATGGAAAATTGGATTAAGTGGTTGATTATTCCACAGTCATTGTTCCATATTTTCCAACATTGAGCTGTATTTCGCCTCTGAAGGCAGTTACATAGCCATTATCAATTTTAACAGTATTATTTACTTCCACTTGATCTATCTGTTCGTTCCAAAGTGTTAATTTTATGGTTCCAGTTTCATCTGAAACTATGGTATCTGCCACGGTGTAGGTCTCGTCTTTGTATCGGGAGTTCACTTGACGTGGTTCGCCTTTTTCAACTACTGTTGCTACTACACTAACTCTTTTCATTCCGTTTCTTAAATCGCTAATTTTCATTTTTTTGAATCACCTATTAGTTTT
>JAOZGY010000025.1 GCA_026015145.1 Candidatus Bathyarchaeota archaeon
AGAAGCTGTATTTCCTTTCAATATGTTTCCTGAAGTTGACCCTGTCCTTGGACCAGAGATGAAATCTACCGGTGAAGTGCTTGGCATCGCTGAATCCTTCGGTCTGGCTTATTGGAAAGCTCAAGAGGCAGTAAATGCGTTGCCGACTAAGGGAACAGTACTGATAACTGTCGCTGAGCGTGACCGTTCCTCTTTGATAGAAGTAGCTAGACAATTCGTTAAAGCGGGTTTCAAGATAAGGGCTACAGGGGGTACACAGGCTTTTTTGGCTAGTTATGGCGTCGTTTCTGAACTTATTCTCAAGGAACATGAAGGACGTCCTAATATAACTGACGCTATTAAAAATAAAAAGATACAGCTGGTGATAAATACTCCTTCAGGTAAATTGAGCAAATATGATGATTCTTATATTCGTAAGGCGGCTATTAAATATAAAGTGCCTTATATCACGTCATTGACCGCTGCTATGGCCGCAGTTAAGGGCATTATGGCTTATTGTGCGGGTAAATCAAGTGTCGAATCCATTCAGCAATACCATTCCACCCGCGCGCCAGCATAGTCTAAAAGCATTTCTTTCCTCAATTATCCTTTTAAAGCAGCTTAACATGCTTATCATATTTGTGAATCGACATTCTAAACGGAAAACCCTTAATCAGCAATTGTGACTTGCTTGAATCTTCTACGTTACTTAGCGGGTGGATTATTAGTTAGTAGATTTCTTTTGACTGTGTAGTGCAGGTTTATAGCGTGCTCAATCGCAAACTTTCCTATATTCTTTTAGCCTCGACATCTTACACTAGTTAGACACGGTGTTTAATTGCACCATTTTTTCTTTTTAAAATCATGGAAAAAAAGAGCTATTGATTGGGATATAAAATAGCTTTGAGCGCGCTTCCGTGCTCATAAGGGCTGGAGGTGAATAAACAAAAACAAGTGTCGTACCAGTCGCCAAGGATCTGAAGGAATTAGGATTTAAGGTCTAAGCTACCAAAAATACTGCTAGGTTTTACAGAAATCGGGATTAGATGGTGTAATTGTGTTGTATAAGGTTAAAGAGACTACTTCTCGACCCAATATTCTTGATTATCTTCATGAACGAAAAATTGATTTAGTTATCAATTTGTCAATGGGAAGAAAAAAGAAAAACATGTCTGATTTTTTAACCGATGGGTATATTATTAGATGACAGGCTGTGGAATTTAATGTGCCTATAATAACAAATTTAGAACTTGCTTTGGCTATAATTAACGTTTTAAAACAAAGAGACATTAACGGTGTGACCATTAGGTCGGTAAATGAGTATATGGAAGCTCTTCCTTGGAAACTTTGCTAAGTCCTAATATTTGTAATGAATTTTACTTTTAGTCCATTCTTTTTGTTGCGATTCATTTATATCATTATTATTCTTTTTGGAATAAAAATTGCAAGAAGACATATAACGGATTTATTGGATTAGGTTGTATTCACACTGGGGGCATTTAAAATCACAAATAAAAAGAATGTTAGAACGATAAAAGAGATCAATGAAAAGATACGCAATGGTGATGTTCAGGTTCTCACCGCTTTGGAAATGAAGAAATTAGTTGAAAGCAGCAGTGTAGAGGTTGCGCTAAAAGAGGTTGATGTAGTAACCACTGGTACCTTCGGAGCTATGTGCTCTTCTGGAGCGCTAATAAATGTCGGTCATTCTGATCCACCAATAAAAATCCAAAGAGCTTGGATAAATGATGTTGAGATTTGTCATCCAGGAGCAGCTGTCGATCTTTTTATTGGTGCTACTCAAATGTCAGAGAAGGAACCATTTGAATATGGTGGGGGACATTTAATTGAGGATCTAATTCGTGGAAAGGAAGTTGAGCTTAGAGCGACTGCATATGGTACTGATTGCTATCCACGAACTCAGATTAAAACTAATATTACCAAAGATGATTTAAACCAGTTTTTTTTGTTAAACTTTAGGAATTGCTATCAACGTTACGTTTGTGCTGTTAACAGTCTTGACCAGACTCTTTACACTTATATGGGTAAGCTTCTTCCCAGATTTAGAAATGCTAATTTCTCCGGAGCTGGTGAATTAAATCCTTTAATGAATGACATAAATTACGAAACAATAGGATTAGGAACCCGAATATTCCTTGGTGGAGCTCAAGGCTATGTTATTGGAGAAGGAACTCAGCATGATCCAAAAAATAGGTTTGGAACAATAATGGTAAAAGGAAATTGTAAAAAAATGTCTTCTGAGTTCATTGAAGGTGCATCCTTTACGAATTATGGCACTACACTTTACGTAGGTTTAGGTATACCTATTCCTATATTGAATAAAGACTTAGTAAAGAAGACGGCGATAAGAGATGAAGAAATATATACTGATATTGTTGACTACGGTGTACCTCGAAGAGCCCGTCCCAAAATTGGCAAGGTTAATTATAAGGACTTAAAATCAGGTTCAATAAAGGTGAATGGGCAAAGAGTTAGGGTTAGTTCGTTATCAAGTTTTGAGAAAGCCCAGAAAGTCTCTGAATTGCTTAAGCTTTGGATAGAAAATCAAGATTTTTACCTCACAAATCCTGTTGAAAGACTTCCATTTGATACTGTATTTAAACCCATGAAACAAACTGAAGAAACCTTTTTTGTATCAAATGTTATGAATCCAGCAATTACTTGTACAGAAGATGAGGAGATTCAATTAATCGCTAATAGAATTGTTACTAAATCTGTGAACCATATTGTTGTAGTTGATGAAAATAACAAACTTAGAGGTATTGTCACATCATGGGACATTACTAAAGCTATGGCTGAAAGAAAAAATAAATTATCAAGTGTTGTTTCCAGACGAGTAATAACAACAAAACCTGAAGAACCCTTAGAGACCGCTTCAAGAAAAATGGCGCAACATAATATATCAGCCTTACCTGTTCTCAATAGAGAAAGAAAAGTACTTGGTATAGTAACTGCCGAAGATGTTTCTCGGCTGCTAGGGAAGTGATGGCTATGGCAAAAGTTCTTTTAAGATTTCCAGAGAATTTAGTGGGAAAACCCATCACAGCACAAATAATCCTAGAACATAAAGTGCCGATCAACATAATTACCGCTAACATCACTTCAAAGGGAGGCGAATTTTTAGCTGAAATACCTGATGCGGCATTAGAAACAGTGATTAAAGCATTTCGTAAAAAAGGCCTTATTGTCACTCTTCCAAAACTGATTGAGATAGACAAAGAGGAATGCTTTAGTTGTGGTGCATGCATTACCATATGTCCTGTAGAAGCTCTTACTTTTGATAATGATTTCTCCCTAGTTTTTACTAAAGAAAAATGTTTAGGGAGCACTTGTAGTGCTTGTATAGATGCTTGTCCTGCTAAAGCAATAAACTCTAATGGGTAAAACTTGATAACTTAGTAAGAATGGGAAATAATAATACCATGAAAAGTAGTAAAAAAGGACTTTTCAAGGAATCTTTTAGTATTAAGGAAACAAAATGCACAATTATTTCTGATAAAAAAATCGGCATCGACATTGCTAAAGGATC
The DNA here is from genome assembly GCA_026015145.1 of Candidatus Bathyarchaeota archaeon. Classification (GTDB taxonomy): domain Archaea; phylum Thermoproteota; class Bathyarchaeia; order Bathyarchaeales; family Bathycorpusculaceae; genus AD8-1. Next base: position 3,530 of record JAOZGY010000025.1, read on the forward strand.
TATTATTAAGAATAGAAACGAACTTGAAGATTACTGCAAAGAAAATCCATTGTTCGTTAGTAGTCTAAAACCAATCGGTGTGACTAATGCACCCGTAGTTGTTGATTTAATGGCTAAGTCTACTTTAAAAGCAAATGTTGGTCCAATGGCTGCGGTTGCAGGTGTATTAGCAGATTTAGCGGTTTTAGACATGAAAAGCAAAAACTGTGAGGTAGCAGTTGTAGAAAACGGTGGGGAAATATCTGCTAATTCAAATCAACCAATAGATGTTGGTCTATCTGCAGGAGATATTGGTTTATCCAATAGATTTGGTTTTAGATTAACTGATTTTCCCATTGGAATTGCAACTAGTTCAGGACGTTTTAGTCACGCTTTTAGTTTTGGAGATGCTGAAGCAGTTACCGTTTTTAGTAAAACCGCTGGCTTAGCTGATGCTGCGGCTACGGCTGTATGCAATGTTGTTAAAGGCAATAAATACAATGATGCGATTAAAATTGGAATTGAGAAATCAAAATCGATTCAAGATGTTTTAGGT
>JAOZGY010000052.1 GCA_026015145.1 Candidatus Bathyarchaeota archaeon
CTCAAAAAAATCCTCCCCAAAAACAGCAACTCTAATCTCAAGAATTATATACTTAAAGCTAAATTTCATTTCTTACAATGAAGCAGCTTTTTTTAATTTTAGCTATTTTTATTACTCTAATTTCAATTGCAGCCCTAATAATTTACCTACCAACAGAAAATCAACCGTATATTGGCGTTGCTTTCTGTGGAAACACCACACAACAAGCTCTACAGCTAATCGACAAAGTGCAAAACTACACCAACCTTTTCATTTTACAATCTGGACCAATAAGCAAAAACCAGACAGCAACAACCCAAATCTGCGACTATGCAGTCAACAAAGGACTAAACATTATAGTGTTCTTTGGTTGGTTTGATACAGACTACCCATGGCAACTACCTTGGCTTGATGTTGCAAAGCAGCAATATGGAGACAAATTTCTGGGAGTTTACTACTACGATGAACCCGGAGGTATCCAAGTTGACTACGACTGGCCTCACTACTTTGACTATCTACGATACTACTACGAAAACACCAGCCTCTACCAAACTCACACCCAGATACTCGCAGAATTCAAAAATGGAACCTTCCCAAAAAACTACACCCAAGCAGCAACAGTATATATACATACACTCAAAACAGACTCAGGGCTTCAAGAACTAAAAAATCGAAAAATCCCCTCAATTACCTCTGAATATGCTCTCCATTGGTTTGATTACTTGGGCGGATTTGACATTCTTCTTTCACAGCTTGGATGGAACACAAGTTCAGCGCAAAGTATTGCTTTGGCAAGAGGTGCAGCAAGAATTCAGGAAAAATCCTGGGGTGTTATGATCACTTGGACCTATGATAATCCACCATATTTAAGCAGCGGAGAAGAGATCTACGAACAAATGGTTGATGCATACAAAGCAGGTGCTCAAATAATATCAATCTTTAACTACCCACAAATTGAAGACAACCCCTTTGGTATACTAAAAGAAGAGCACTTCCAAGCACTCGAACTGTTCTGGAATAACTACATCCAACAAAAACCTGAATCTTGGGGCTCTCTAAAAGCTCAAGTTGCTTTAGTTCTTCCAAAAGATTATGGCTGGGGTATGAGAAGTCCAACTGACAGAATCTGGTATTGGAACTCAGATGAACAATCCCAGCAAATATGGAACATTTTTCAAGATCTTTTGTTGGAATATGACTTGGAATTAGATATTATCTATGATGATCCAATCTTCTCTTTAGATGACAAATACCAAACACTCTACTACTGGAATATAACCTCCTAAACTTCTATTTTGCATAGAACAAATTCTAACAAATCAACTTGAAATTTCAAAAATTTTTTGATTTCTATGATTTTAAGGTACCAAAAACAGTAATTATGGTTTAAAATTAGAAAATACAGATAAATTTAAACACGAAAAATCATGCTAAGGCTTTTATAACGCAAATTTCAAACTAGGAAATGAGAGAGTAAGATGCTTGAAATAATAACTAGCAATATCATCAACCTTGCTACAACTATTCTGATTCTCTTTATTATTGTTGATCCCCTTGGTAACATCCCCATATTTATGAGCCTCACAGAAAAAATGTCAAAAGATAAAAAAAGAAAAACTTTCAACACAGCAATCATCACAGGTATTATAATACTTTTAGTGTTTGCTTTTGTAGGGCAAGAAATCTTCTCTATCTTTGGGATTTCAATTTCTAGTTTTGAAGTTGCAGGGGGAATATTGTTGCTAATAATTGCCATTAGACTGTTAATTACAGGAAAAATAATTGACATTGGCGAATCTCCCGAAAGTATAGGCGCTGTTCCAATAGCTATGCCTCTACTGGTGGGACCAGGAGCTATAACAACAGTCATATTTAACCTCCAACAATACGGCATCGCAATCACTTCATTAGCTATTATCATTACTCTTTTCATAACCTGGATAATTCTAAGATCTGCAAACAAAGTCTACCGCTTCCTAGGACAATCGGGCTCTTTAGTTATTGCTAGAGTAAACGCTCTTTTCATAGCTGCTATCGCAATTCAATACATCATAGTTGGAATAACACAATTCATTCCCTACTAAACTAAAAAACAACCACCTAGCAAGGAGTCAAACCCATTACTTTTATACAAGCAACAAACTTTTTATTAATATATGAGCAAATTAACTGAGAATTTATATGCTCAGCTAGAAAAAATAAACTGCAAAGCAAAAATAATATCTACAGACAACCTTTCACTTTTAATAAAAGAAATCCAAGAATTCCACAATACTGGTCTTCTTGAAGATAATTTCTTCAAAGAACGCCTATCTTGGATAAACCTAAATCTAATAGAAAATCTACAAACAGCAAAATCAGCGATAGTGGTTGCTGTTCCTAGACCTCAAACAAAAGCCACTTTCAAATGGAAAAAAGAAGCCTGTTCTCTTATTATTCCACCAACATACACGGATTATGAACAAACAAGAGAAAAAATTGAAAACCTACTAAACAAACTGCTTAAAGAGCAAAACTACTCAATAAAACGAGCGATTTTTCCGCTCAAAATCTTTGCGGTTAGAAGCGGTTTGGGTGAATATGGAAAAAACAATATCTGCTATATACCAGGTATGGGTAGCTTCCTTCAACTCGTAGCGGTTTACTCAAGTATGCCTTGTAAAGATACTCTTCAAGAACCTAAGATGATGGAGGCTTGTAAAACATGTGATCTTTGTCATATGGCTTGTCCAACCAAAGCGATCTCGAAAGACCGCTTTCTCTTGTATGCAGAAAGATGTTTAACCTATCATAATGAGAAAAAAGGAGAAGTCCCTTTTCCAAAATGGATAGAAAAAACATGGCATAATAGTGTTGTTGGCTGTATGTTTTGTCAAAAAATCTGTCCAGTAAACACGAAATTTATTAATTGGATCGGGATAGAAGAGGTGTTCTCTGAAATAGAAACAACAGCTCTCTTAAACAATCCATCAATTAACGATTTATCCTTTAGCACAATAGAAAAACTCAAAAAACTCAACCTAGAGGATTTCCTTGATAGCTTATCGCGAAACCTATCTGTTTTTTTTAATAAAAAATAATTTATGAGCAATTTTTGGTTACAAAAAAAAGTAGGGGATGTTAGATTTTTGTTTTGTTGTTTTTGTTTTAACGTTTGCGCAGCATCAGTAGGATGAGCAAGCCAAATACTACGATCGCTATGATCGCTACGGCTCCCATACCTAAAACATATGTGTCAGTAAGTGGTGCTGGTGTTGGTTCTGGTGGTGGTGTTGGTTGTGGAGCTTCTACTGCGCCTAAGTATGTTTGTGCGTATGAGCTGCCATAGCTCTCAGAGCCCGCAAAGGTTGCCATTAATGTGTATTGTCCTGGGATGTCAGGTTCCCACATAAAGCCAAAAGTACCGCTCATGTCAGTGGTTGCTGTGCCTATGTTTCGGAAGTTGCCATTTGAGTCAATTACATCTAATGAGACATCAACACCTTTCACATCTGCAGGAACGGGATTGCCTAAGTGTAAATATTCCATCCAAGCAGCCATGTCCTCGTCGGCGATGCACGCAGTGTCTGGTTGTCCTGCTGATTGGTCGGTTACAGTACCCTCGATTATTACACTTTCTCCAAGAGTAATCGCGACTTTTGGTGCAGTAACTGTGGTTGCGCTTGGTCCCTTGCCAAAGACGTACATTCGATTGTCTTCAGCGTTGGATGCCAAAAGGTAACCGTCGACAATGGCTTGCATTGCCCACCATCCAGTAATGCTCCATACTGGATCCCCATTAAACGCGTCAAAAGCATGCAATTTAGCACCTCTATAAAGAGGTTGGGTTGGTGAGTGCTCACCATTGCCTGCAAAAACCACTCCGTCAGCAATAATTGGACCCCAATAGAAGGGCCAATGACCATATGGCGTTTCTAGGCCTGCATTTCCGCTGAAATATTTAAACTCTTGCTTTCCGGTATCTATGTCATAGACGTGGACACTGCCATCAAAGTTTATTCCGTAAAGTTTTCCATAAGCAATACATGCTGAGAAGCCGTAAACTCCCCATGGATAGTCTGCTGGGTCGCTTATCCATAGCTGGTTGCCGGTACGCGCATCAAAGCCATACCATTGCATCGTGGGCGGGCTCCAACCTGCAAAGATTCCTTCTCCTAATACTCTTCTGAAAAAGTATGCTGGGGCATCGTGAACCCAAAGTTCCTCGCCTGTCGTTGCATCATAACCAATCTGCAAGAAAGATTCAGCCGTCGTCTCAACTCCAGCCACTATCACATTTCCTGTAATTCCTCCAATTGCTGGCCAAACAGGTCCAGCTGGTCCTATCACAGAGCGATCTGGTATTGGTTTAACCCATTCTACTCCTAGACTCCAATCAAAGGTTCCGCGGAAGTTTCTGATGAAACCCACATCAAGAAGGTGAGGTAATTGTATCAAGCCAGCTCCTTCTAAGGCTTTTGTAGAGTTCCACAGCTGCAATAGATTTGCGGGTCCAATAAGCGTATAAATAAGCAGGGTCCCGTCTTCATCATACATAGTCATACTATAGCCGTGAAGAGGTATTGCGGTGGTGACGTTCTCAAAAGTTAATATTAGCTCTCCAGTGTTTGCATCGTACATTTTATAGCGATCCCGTGGAACAAGTGGGGGCGATGCAAACATGGAAAAAGCTGCTCCGGTTCCTAGATCCCACAAGTACGGGATAGCTCCCATTTGGTTGGGTGATACGTAGTTGTAGAGCTGTCCTTGGTCAACGTGCATGTCAGGGTTTATCCATAATACTTCTCCGGTACGAAGATCTTCGCAGATAGTACCTGGCCATTGGCCTCCGACTCCTTGGCCTATTCCAAAGTCGCTTGGGTATATTCGGCGGTAGATTTTTCCGTTCATGATTACTGGTGGTGTGAGTTTTTCTTCATAAGTGTGTCCAGCATAGTATGCGTCTTGACCAAATTCTCCTCCTATTAATCCTCCTTGAGCTAACTCTTTGCTCCACATTATGTGCGCTGATCTTGGAGCTTGGCTATAGGGATTAAAGGCTTGGGCAGCGTCACTGTGCCCAGCTATTTGGTAGGTGGAGTTGTATCCTCTCATAAGCCAATTGCCTGCAATGTCTCCCCAGTACCGGTTTCTGGCGTTGATAGGTCGTTCCCAGTAACCAGTGGGAGCCGGATTTTCTGGCCAAGGCTGTATCGGTTCTTCCTGAACGACTACTTCTGTAATTGGTGTTTGACTTGGCAAGTGGGTTGCTCCGCTGGGGAATGTTTCGCCAGCATATTCCATTTTGAACTCATAGGTTCCCACCATGGTAGGAGTATAAGTGGCAAATTGTGAACCAATGGTCGATGTATCCAATGGTCCAATCGTTTGGGTTGTTCCATCAGGTTTTGTTATTGTGATTGTTAATCCGTGGTAAACATCGAATCCCGTTGGGGGAATAGGTTGAACATTAGCAACAAGAGTAAGTGTTTGATCAACACCTACAGGATTGGGGGCAACTGACAAATATGCGATAGTTGTTACATCTGCCGCTTTCGCATCTGGTATTACTGTAACGAATGTTGATATAAGTAACAGTAAAACAAAAGCAATGGTAGAAATACATTTAGATTTATTAAGCTTCAATTTTTTTTCTCCGTTATTTTTTAGATCTAAATAGATCTATTGTAGTAAAATTCATTTAAAATTATTGAAGTGGAGCTTCCACTGAAAATACCAAAAACTTAAATTTTATTTATAGAAAATAAATCAAATAATTCTATAAGCTGGAATAACCATTGATAGAAAAAAAAGACATAACAACTTTAGTTAAACTAGGACTAACAGTAAATCAAGCCAAAACATACCTAGCAAACCTCAAAACAGGTCCATGCACAGCAAAAGAACTATCAAAAACTGCAGGTATAGCTATTCAAGATATTTACCGCGTAATTCCCCCTCTACAAAAGTTAGGTCTAGAACAGAGAATAATAACAAAACCAACAACGTTTAGAGCTAATCCACTAAAATTAACAATTCCGATTCTATTACAGCAAAAAGATCTAGAACTCAATAATTTGCACAAAGCATCACTTGAATTAGAAAACAAACAAGCTTATGAATCACAAACCAAGCTTAAAGATATTGATGAGTCAAAATTCTTGATTATATCAGGAAAACAATCAATTTTTAAAAAATCAAACCAAGTAATAAAAAACGCAAGCAAAAACATTTGCATATCAACTTTATGGGAAAGTGGTAGAATGGGAAGTTTTCGGTTTCGAAAACTAATTATAAAAGGATTGAAAAAACAGGTGAAATTTCGATTCATAATAAATATACCTATGCAGGAAATAGATAATTATTTGAACATTATGAGCGAGTTTTCTGTTAATCCATTTTTTGAAATAAGATTTATAGAAAGGTGCTCCGCAAAAAAACATTTAGTTTTTTCAATATTTGATAATCATGATGTGTTATTTTCTATAAAAGAAGCTCCTCTTGGAGAGTCTCCTTTGCTTTGGTCAAATAATAAGCAATTTATTGAACTTGTTCAAAATGCCTTTGAATTTATGTGGATGAATACAATAAAGAATTAAATAATAATCCTTAGGTTTTAATCCGTCCTTTAATTTTCTAAGTTTACTTGGATAACAATATTGTCGAATTTTCCAATAAAACTGATGAAAAAAGAGGAAAAGATTTCGAATTTTGCTACTTTGAAAACTAATAATGGAAGCCTAATTGAAACAATTAACAATTATTTGATAACACTAGAAAAAAGATCATACATTAAATATGGATATTATTCAATAGTTGTAAATTTCAACTATATTAGGTATAAAAAAATCTAGGTTATTGAATACTTTATTCAAATATTATTTTGATCTCACTTTAGTTGATTCATCTTATATTTATTTCCGACAATTAAGATTGCGGAGCATCACATAATCTCAGATTGCCTTCAACTTGCTTAAATATCGCTGGTGTAGTTTACTAATTTTAGGTGCAATAACAGCCTGGCAATAAGCCTGTTTTGGATGCTTCTTATAATAGTCTTTGTGATACGATTCAGCAGGATAAAAAAACTCTAAGGGTTCAATTAAGGTAACAATAGAGGCATCCCAGAGTTTCTGTCTATTCAAGTCGACAATAACCTTCTCAATAACCATCTTTTGTTCCTTATTATGGTAAAAAATTGCTGAGCGATATTGTGTTCCTATGTCAGCACCCTGGCGGTTAACGCTGGTTGGGTCATGGGTTGCAAAAAATATCTCAAGAATCTCCACTAAGGATATGATTTTAGAATCAAAAGTAACTTGAACTGCCTCTGCGTGACCTGTTGTCCCAGAAGAAACCTGCTCATAAGAAGGATTAACAACAGAACCCCCCGTATAGCCTGGCTCAACCTTTTCAACGCCCTTAACTATGCTAAACACTGCTTCGCTGCACCAAAAACAACCACCAGCAAAAGTAATTGTTTCCATCATTTACTAATCACTTATGATGGATTATTTTTCAAGCAATACTTCTTAACCAAATCCCTGGTTTTTGCTACGTTGAACTTTCTGAAGAGAAAATCAAACTTAGTTTCGACCTCAGACGCAATTAAATCACGCGTCTTTTTTGGTAGACTAGCTATTTCTTTTTTGAAGGGACCAAGCCCTTTCTTTCGTAACTTGTAATAAAACTGCTCTTCAGTCCATCCTTCCTTGGTTTCACCTATCAAATTCTCTTTAATCCAGCGATAGATTATCTTCTTTAAATTTACTGGAAAATGCTCGGATTCATAAATTATATTTTGAAATTGGGTAGCTAAGTGCACTTCTGCAGTATTGCATTCAACAAATTTGCCAAAAGCCTCCTCAGGTAAAGTTGAAGCCCCATGTTGAACTGCCCCAGCCAATCCATAATCCTTTCGAGCAATATCCGAAAGAGACTTCAAAGTATCAAAATCCAATTTAACTTTCGAAATCGACCCATCAGGCAAAACAACACCGCCATGCGTTGTTCCCGTTTGAACCGAAATTTTACTAATCCCCAATACATCATCAGACAATTTTTCATTTAAACCAGCCATAAACGCATGCAAATCCCTAGGTGTTGAGTTCTTATGACCAATCTCACCAATCTCACCCCCAACAGAAACAACAACCCCCTTTGGCTCAATCCCACGAATATACCTTGTAAGCTTAGCGCAAACATCATAATTCAAAAACTGCTGTTCTCTTAAATCGCTTTTTGATACGTCAACAAGAGTTGAAGAATCAATATCAATATTATAAAATCCTGCATCAATAGAATCTTTGATCAAAGATTTCAAAACACCAATTTCTTTATCTGGATCCTCTTTGAATTTGCTAGCTTTGACCTGAAAATGGTCCCCCTGAATGAAAACCGGACCAACATATTCCTCCTTCACCGCTGCAGCCATTACCTTGCCTGCAAACTCAACTGGTGGCTGATCTGTATACCCAATCTCAGATTTAGCAATCTCAAAAATAAAAGCACCACAACCATAACGCTTAGCCACTCGAAAAACAGCGCAAGCCAAATCAAATGTCAAACTGCGCAAGTTAATTGCAGGAACAGTAAAACCACCCAACTCTCCTCTGCCTCGAGCAAAATACAAATCATTAATACTAGCTGGAAAACTCCCCAAATCACGAGCTGCATCAAAGATTCTCCTAGCAATCACCTTCTTCTTGGACAGATCATCACTTAAAACTAAATCCAGCGCAACTTTCTCAACATCAATTAAATCTTTACCAACCATACACATACCTTCAAACTAAAATCAAAGTTTTACAATTAACTGTCTGCCTTGAAAGTTAAATAATTTTTTGTCGATTTGCCTTCTACATTAATTTGAGCAACTTTTGTTTTAAACTGGAGGAGTGGATGTGGGTGTGAGGATTTTTTTAACTGGAATTTTTTGTACTACCTTTTCTTCTGTTGACAATTTTTTTTCTCTATCAATAAAATAATTTGAATCAACAATATCAAATAGCTCCTTTCTTGTTTTATGTCCCCTAAACTTAGGATATCCCAAAGGTATCAAAGATATTAATCGCCAATTTTTTGGAATCATAAGTAGTTTTTTTAGTTTTCTTTCAGCTGAATCTCTTTCATCGCCTAAAGAAAAAGCTCCTATCCAACATGTTCCTAGTCCCAAACTGTGAGCTACCAAGGTCATATTTTGAGTTGCAGCTGATCCGTCTTCAATAAAATGGTAAGGGTCCAATTCTGGATTTACGCACACACCTATGAACACGGGCGCATCCTTTAAAGTAGAGCTAAAAACAGTAGGAACCATTCCACTTGCTTTAATCTTAGTTTCTTTTTCACTGACAACTATAAACTTCCACGGTTGTCGGTTTAGCCATGAAGGCGCCCACCTTCCTGCCTCTAAAACAGCATTTAATAATTCATCATTTACTGGTTTAGCTAAAAACTTAATAATGCTTCTTCTTTTTTTAATTGTTTCCAAAACCATATTTACCATAATTCACACCAAAAACATATAGTCAAAGCTAAAATAAAAACAATCTCAAAAATCTTGTATTGCATTTTCTTTAACTAAATAGGATTAATAATCACCGTAATCTACTTTATATTGGTGAACTCTTTTGATTAAACAAAATCAAGAAAAGAAGAATCAAGCAAAAAAACTCCCAGATAAGAGATCATCACTTTCGTTAATACCTAAAAAATCTCAACCAAGCCTCACATCACCAACCACCAAACCAAGGTTGGAACAACCAAAACTAGCTCAAACAATTCTAAGAAAACTCGACTACGATCAAGGTTTTCATTTCTACAAATCCCTTGGGCAATATACAGGTATAACTGCAACAAGTCTACATGAATTCGAATCAAAACTTAAAATTGTAGACGAGCAATCTATTTTATTTCACTATCCAAGAGGTGACTTTCAAAAATGGATCCGAAAAACTCTCAAAGACAAAAAACTTGCTGCTCAAATCGATATAGCAAATTCAAATCTCTCATCAACAAAAAAAAGAGAAAACCTTCTATCAAAAATTAATAGTAGACTCAAAGAACTGCAAATGACAAATTAATTAAAAAAGGATATGTCATGCCATGATTGATATTCCACTTTCGAAAGCAACTAGTATAATCTCTCCAAGACTGACTGTATTAGTTAACACAATAGATAACCAAGGAGAATTAAACTCGTCCCCTTATTCATGGGTATTTCCCTTGAGTTTTAATCCTCCCTTAATAGGAGTAGGTGTTGGAAAAAACAAACAAAGTCACAGAAATGCAAAAAAAACAGGTGAATTCGTAATTTGTGTTGTCTCACCTAGTTTTGGACAAGAAGCAATTAATTGCGAAAAAGCTCACAAACCAGCTGACAAACTATGGGAAAAAAATCGCCTGCACACTCAAAAATCCATAATAGTAAGTGTTCCGCGAATTAAGGAATCCAATGCTGTTCTAGAATGTAAAACAAAAAATTTGTTAGAATATGAAGGAGACCACGTAATATTAGTAGGAGAAATAGTTTGCGCCCAAGCCCAAGAAACCTTAGACCAAGTCGACCCCTTACTTCATGTGTCAGGGGAAAAATTTAGAACACTAGGTAAAAAACTAATCTTAAAAAGACGGCTCAAATGATACGTTTTTTATAAAGAGTAGTTAAATAACCAATTCTGCAACAACCTTCATGTTTTCTAAAATTTTCTTCACTTTATCAATTGAAACCAATGCGAATCCACAATCTGGATGCAAATACTTGATATTCTCTTTTCCTACTTTTCTCTCTACCTTATCATACCTGTTTCTAACAGTTTCTTGATCTTCAACAATAACATTAGAAATAAATCCAACTCCAAGCTTTTTGTTATTATCCACAAATGCTTCCCTTGAAATAATTTCCATGTTTTCACTTTCTTTTTCACCACTAAAACCCATACTTAATACAGGAACAGGTAATCCTAATAGGCTTTCAAAAAGTCCAGTAACTCCTTTTATTGATCCGCAAACGTGAAGACTAACTTTTTCCTCGTTTAAATATGACGCTGGTATTTCTTCAAAGAAATCTTGCAAAACCTCTTTTACAAAACCAAGCTCAATGCTTCCAGTGGAGAGTAATGGTTCATCGATCTGTACAAGTGCACCTAACTCTAAGGCTCTTAAAACTAACGGTAACAAAGCATATGCAAAATCAAAATACAACTCCTTTCGATTAACTAAATCATAATATTTTTCTGCACTTTGCATATCAGTCAAAGCACAAATAGTACCCAATGTAAACGGGCCAGTAATGGTCACCTTAACTTTAACATCCTCGCGACCAAGATTTTCAAGAATAGCTTTTGCTCTCTTGAAGTCCACAATTTTATGGAAGCTATCCACCCCATCTTTTATAGGACCAATCTTACTTACAATTCGTAAACTGCTCTCAGCTTTTTCTAAGCCCGATAACTGTTCAAAATAGGAAATCATACTTCCCCGATGTTCACCATCAGTAATAACATCAATCCCATAATCTAACTGCATTTTAACAACTTTATTAATAGCTTCATCTAAAGAACCTTCAAACTTAGGAAAACTTCCCACAACAGAAGTCTCAATTAACATAGAGAACACTAATAAACCAAAAAATTTAAACTAACCGCAAATCCAAAAAATCAATACAGGTCAACAAACCGAAAGCAAAGAAAAAAATCTATTATTTCACATTAAGCCTATGAAAAAGCTATAATAAATTTAATATTAATATGGACTAAACCAGGAAGTTGTAGAATGAATAATTTGACTGATAAGAGATAATTTGACTTCAAAACAGTGCTTATCTTATTAGTTATTTTTGTTTTTACTTCAATTGCTTTTCTGATTATTTTGCGAATCGACCTTTTTGTTCATGCAGATCTTTACGAATATGGTTTGCAATTCACTACGCTTTGGGCTAACGATTACTGGTACAATAAGAATATGCTTCTAGTTTTCTTGGTTGGATCATCAACTCTTTCAGCTCTTTTAATGATCCCCCATTTTGATCACAGCAAAAAACCAACATTATCGTCTAGGTGGACAGGAATATTGCTCCCGATAATATCAGTAATCTACCTATTTCTCAATAATTTTCTTCACTCTGATAGATAATGTAATACAAAATACTCTTCCTCAATATGATTTGATCGTTAACTATGTTTGGACAGCAGAATACTGGAACTTAAACACAGCAGCATTAACGTTAATGATTGCTTCGCTCATGCTTTTAATTATCCACGCATTTAGAACTTTGGAAATCTTGGAATTCGATTTAGAATAGACTTGGATAAGCAAATTTGAAACAGAAAATGGGGTTAGCGACTAACTTTTTATCTAATTAATTATTATATTTTACTTGGTGTTTTTTTGTTAACAATAGGCATAATTGGAAAAACTAATACAGGCAAGACAACCCTTTTTAACGCTGCAACTCTTCTTGATGCAAAAATCTCCAACTTCCCATTCACGACAAAAAAACCAAACATTGGTACAGCTTATGTGTCTGATATTTGTGTGCATAAAGAGTTAGGAGTAGAGGATAATCCTCAAAATTCAGTTTGTATTGATGGTTGGCGATATGCCCCTATACGACTTATTGATATCCCAGGTTTATTAAAGGATGCGTGGACTGGGAGAGGTTTAGGTAACCGATTCCTTGCAGCCATGGGACAAGCAGACGCGCTAATCCATGTGGTTGATGCTTCAGGCTCGATTGATGCTGAAGGTCAAATAACTCAGCCAGGAAGTGGAAATCCAGTCCAAGACGCTATGGATATTGAATCTGAGCTCAATAAATGGATAGCAGATATAATTGAACGAAACAATGAATCTATTGCTCATCAAACAGCATCCTTGTCCTTGGAGGAAGCTATGGCGCAAAACCTCTCAGCTCTAAAAGTCAAGCCTTATCACATAAAAAAAGCTCTAATACAATCAGATCTAAACAAAATAAGCTTTCGAAGTTGGACCTTGAATCAAACTTTAAAATTTTCAGCAACATTGCTTCCGATAATAAAACCAACTCTAATTGTAGCAAACAAAATGGACATTTTAACATCCGAAAAATACTTCGAGATCCTTACAAACTTTTATGGACAAAAACTAGTTGCAGCATGTTCAGCTAAATCAGAGCTAATCCTTCGAAGAGCCCAAAAAGCAGGACTCGTCCAATACACACCCGGCCAAGAAATCTTTAAAATCACAAAAAAAGCAGAACTAAATCCCAACCAACAAGCAGCCCTAGACTACATACAAAAAAGAGTACTAAACAGATACTTCAATACCGGAATACAACAAGCCCTAAACATAGTAGTCTTCAAACTCCTCAAAACCAACATGATATATCCAGTAAGTGATGAACACAATTATATGGACCATAAGAAAAATATTCTACCAGACGTGCACCTTCTTCCAAAAGGATCAACCCCAGTTGACCTTGCCAAACAAGTACACACACGACTAGCTCAAAACTACATTCTTGCAATAGACGCAAAAACAGGAATTCGCCTGCCAAAAGAACATATCCTAAATCATAAAGATGTAATAAAAATAGTAACCCGAAAAACAGCTAAAAAGAAAACAAAAAAACAAAAATAAACAAAAACGATACCTCAACTATGATCTGATCAAAAATAACAAACGATCTTCTGATTTAAAATGTTCATGTAATCATTTTTATTTAGCAATATGTAGCTATAGAATTATGTATCAAGGCCATCTTTTTCTATATCAATCCAAATCAATTAACAATTCTATAAAGAATAAAAAACTCAATAGTAATTAATCATAAAATATATTTCAATATGAAGATGGGGGTGAATTTTTGGATAAATTTGTTGAAGCTATGCAGATGATGGCTAAGATGACAGATGAAGAAAAAATGAAAGCGATTGATATGAATAAATCTCTTTGTATTTGCAGAGCATGCCCTTCTTATAATGATTGTGCTAAAGAAAATGGTGAATTGCTTTACTGCTCATTGGGTTCTAGTCCAACATGTATCACGGAGGCAACAGTATGCATATGCACGGGCTGTCCTGTAACGTCGAAAATGGGGCTTAAGAATCTCTACTTCTGCACGAAAGGATCTGAAAAAGAGCAAAGGGGAATGTAACAATAATCGAATGGTTAAATCAACTAAAAATGAATTAAAAAAATTCTAATGTCCTAGAAAATTCTCTTTATTTATTTTTTCTTTATCCACTTTCATTTCATCCAGAAGTTTTACCAAACTATCCACTAACTTTGGTGGATCATAAGTGAAAAAAATCCTTCCCTTAAAATCTGATTATATTATGAGCTCGTTAAATTTTTTTATTTACCAAAATTCCGAATTGGATTATATTAATTCTACCCTCTTATTTGGTCTTGGGCTAAGGTAGCAGCCCCAATTATTCCTGCGTTTTCGCCAAGAGCAGATTTCTTTATTTTCAATTTTTTTATTGCTGCTTCTAATGCTCGTTCTTTAATGTTTTTTTGAGTAATTGTAACTAGTTCTGGTATTCCCTCAATTACACCTCCTCCCAGAACAAGCACACATGGATTGAAAGCATTTATAATGCCAACTAAACCTGCAGATAAATATTGTCCAGTCTTCTCGACTATTGAAGTAGCCAAAGAGTCTTTCTCTTTAAAAGCTTGACTAACAGTAGCTGTTGAAATATTATATACAGAACCTGCTAATTGAATTAAATGTTGACCTGCTGTTGGATTGCTACGAACCATTTCTTGTGCTCGCTCCGCAATCGCCCAACCACCTGCATAGGCTTCCAAACAACCTTTGTTGCGACACCGGCATCTTCTTCCTTCTACCACGATAGTGATATGTCCAAGCTCCCCTGCAGCATTGCTACATCCCTGCAAAATTTTTCCACCAGTTATAACGCCACCCCCGATACCTGTACCCAAAAAAAGAACTACAACATCACTTACTCCTTCTCCTGAACCATAACGCCATTCACCCCAAGTAGCAGCCCTAACATCATTCACCACAAAAACAGGTATTTGCAAATTCTCTTCAAGTTTGTTTCTTAAAGGGAAATCCCACCACTTCAAGTTAGGAGCAAAATGTACCACTCCACTTTCAGATACTTGTCCTGCAATACCAACACCTATACCATCTGCTTTCTCTCCTGCTTTCCTTTGACATTCATTTATGCAAGCAATCATATCCATAATAATTTGATCTGGTCCTTTTTCAGGATGAGTAAGATTCTTATGAGAATACAAAATCCTACCTTGTATATCGACCATCGCAGTTTTAACCTTAGTACCTCCAAGATCTACACCCAATGTTACAAGATTTTTGCGCATTTTCACCAAGATTAATCAATCCAAATAATATTAAACATGATTTTTATCTACTCATATAGATTGAATTAACCTTATCAATCTACAAATGTTAATAGTGACTCAAACAATAATTATATTTTCTATTATTAACTCTGAGAAATCTAGATGCCATAAAAAGAATTCATGAATCTTGATGCATCAAAGTAAGTAATCTGCTTAAAATTAAATCAAAATTCCCAGATCTACGAGAGTTAAATACTAACAACTACTTATTATCTTAGTACAATAATGGATCAAAATATACTATCGACTTAAAAAAGACGATTTTATGCACCAAATCCTTCTAAAGGATCTAAGGATTCCGTTAATAACAACCTAGGTATGAAAAATTAGGTGGAGGATTCAAATTCAAAAAAACTAAGATCATATGTACTATTGGACCGGCAAGTCTTGCAAAAAACATTCTCGAGGAAATGCATAAAGAAGGAATGAATGGTGTCAGAATAAACACTGCCTATGGAAATATTGTCCAATATAAACAGATTATTGATAAAACCAGAGACATTGCAGATATTCCAATCATACTCGATATAAAAGGGCCTGAAATTCGGCTAAAAGTCAAAAATAAAACACATGTAAAGAAGGGGGATAAGATAGAAGTTGGCTTTAATAATGAAAAGATTAGTTTTAATCACAATTTCTACAATGCTATGGAACTTTCTGATAGAATATTCATTGATAATGGCAAAATTAAAACTCGAGTTATCGAAATAGATAATCAAAAGTTATATTTGTTAGTGATGAACAAGGGAGAAATAAGCGATGGTAAAGGAGTCAATATTCCCAATAAACAACTCTTGGTCCCCACCCTTTCCCAGAAAGACAGAGATCTAGTCTCTTTTGCAGATAAAAATAGAATTGAATTTATTGCCCTCTCCTTTACAAGAAATCCAGAAGATGTACAAAATTTAAAATCCGCACTTCAATCTTTCAAAAGCGGACTAATTGCTAAGATTGAGAATTTTGAGGGCTTGAAAAATCTTGAAGAAATTTTGGATAAAACTGATGGTATTATGATAGCTAGAGGTGACTTAGGTGTCGAAATTGAACCTGAGCGAGTTCCAATAGTCCAGAAGCGAATAATTAGGATGTGTAATCAAAAGGGTAAGATTGTGGTTACTGCTACAGAAATGTTAGAATCCATGATTTATCAGCAAATGCCGACCAGAGCAGAGGTTAGTGATGTAGCAAATGCTATATTGGATGGAACTGATTCAGTTATGCTTTCTGGAGAAACTTCAATAGGAGCTTATCCTGTAAAAGCTGTTTCTATGATGTCAAGAATAGCCAAAGAAACTGACCCTCATGTAAAAAGCCAAGTTGAAAACGGCACTTTCATTAACACTTCAGACACAATAAGCAAAGCTATTCAAAGGCTTTGTCAAAGTATGCCGGTGGACAAGATTGTAACTTTAACCCGGTCTGGCTACACAGCCCGTATGATTTCCAGATTGAAGCTTTCACCTCAAATAATTGCAGTTACATTTAATGGAAAAATCAAAAAACAACTCGAATTAGTCTATAATGTTTATCCAATTCAACTAGATTATAACTCAGAGAAAGATAAGATATTAAGTGTTGCAAGAGAACTCGTAGATCTGAATTTGCTGTCAGATAATAATATTGTAATATTTACAGCAGCTTCCAGAACTTCTGAACCACATGCTAGTAACCTCATAGAGGTACATAAAATTGAGGATCTTTTGAAAATGCGAAATACCTGAACCATGCACGCTTTAAATTAAACAATTTAGTTGAATAATATGATGAAAAAATTGAAACTGCTTATTAAGTTTGCGAAAA
>JAOZGY010000070.1 GCA_026015145.1 Candidatus Bathyarchaeota archaeon
TTTACATCTTTTTTTTTAAAATACCTTTTTTCAATCATTCTAATTGTGGTTAAAATTATTTAGTAATTGAAAAAATATATCCTACTACTGCAAATCATTTATTTCCTGTGTCTGTGACTTCAATTATCACGTTTAAATCACGTGTGATTATTTATTAACATACAATATCACATCATTTGTGATCCAAATGTGATTTGTGATGTTCATGCTTATCGAATGAACTATTTATTCAATTAATAGTAAATCAAATTTTTATAGTTGGAGGTAAACATCTTTTATGTTTATTAGAAAGCCATCTTTTTTTGATTTTTAGAATTATATCTTTTCTAATTTTCAAATCATCAGCAATTTGATCAATTGTCATCATATGTTCTAGTCCGTAAAGAACGAGGTCAAGCTCTTCATATTTAATTTCTAATTCAGATTCAGCCGATTGATTTTTCCATAAACCAGGAGAAGGAGGTTTTAAAGCAATTCTTTTTGGAATACCTAATCGTATGGCTAGTTGCTGAACCTGGGTTTTATATAAACTCATTATTGGGGCAATATCAGATGCTCCATCACCCCATTTTGTAAAATACCCAATCATAGTTTCAGATTTATCCGAAGTCCCACAAACTAGTCTGTTGAATGCGTTAGCATAATAATAAAGATAAAGCATTCTCATTCTAGCTTTAATGTTTCCTTTTGAAACTTTATCGCGGGGATCAAAAACTGATAAATTATTATATAAAATACCTAGAACCTTTGATATATCCTGCATTTCTACTTTAATATTAAATTTATCTGCTACAATCTTCGCATCATTAATATCCGCAATGTTATAGGTTTCTTTTTCAGGCAGGATTAATCCTATTATCTTTTCACCTCCAATTGCAGAACTTGCTAATGCAGCAACTGTGCAACTATCAACTCCTCCTGAAATACCTAATACAATCCCTTCGAATTCGTTCCTTTCGACGTATCCTTTAATGAACTGTTTAATAATCTTCTCTACTTTGGAGAAATTGATATCTAAAACTGATGGATTTAGCTTCATAAGTAGTCGCTATCCTTAACATCTATGTTAGTAGGTAAGTATTTAAGAGAAACCACAAGTATAAAGAAAATGCCAATCTACAACTGAGAAGGATAAACTAAATGGGGCGAAAAAGGAAAAGGATAGTTCATATTCCTAAAAAACGGTTGCCGAAACTCTTTTCTTGTCCAAAATGCGGTAAAGAAACAGTTGGAGTAAAAATCTCAAGAGAGACTAAAAGAGCTATGGCAGGTTGTAGTAGTTGTGGTCTCAATGCAGATTTCCCAATTAAACCCGCTCAAACAGAAGTTGATATTTATTGTATGTTAACTGATAAAGTATTTTCTTCTCCCAAAAAAAACTTAGTTTCAAATACGCCAAAAAATACTTAAAAGGAGATTTGGGCTTGTTTGGACCTATTGAGAAATACTTACTTGAAAAAATAAATAACGAGACATCAATCCACATGACACTGGTGGACCCAGAGAAAATTACTGCTAAACAAGCTTCAAAAATAGCTGAAAGTGCTAGTCAAAGTGGTACAGCTGCAATTATGATAGGAGGATCGACTTTCGTTTCACAAGATCACCTTGACGATGTTGTTAAATCAATTAAACAGACTGTAGAGATTCCAATAATTCTTTTTCCAAATAATATAACCGGAATAAGTCAGAATGCAGACGCTATTTGGTTTATGTCTCTTTTAAATTCAGTTGATCCTTATTTTCTGATGGGTGCTCAAATATTGGGAGCTCCTTTAGTAAAAAAACTAGATTTGGAACCAATTTCATTAGGTTATATAATTGTTGGTGACGGGGGAACTGCTGGTATTGTTGGTAAAGCACTTCCAATTCCTTATTCTAAACCTGAACTTGCAGTAGCACATGCTTTGGCTGGGCAATATCTTGGAATGCACTTCATTTATCTTGAGGGTGGATCCGGAGCAAGAATTCCTGTTCCTCCAAATATTATTCGCACAGTCAAAAGCGTACTCGATATTCCTTTAATCGTGGGAGGAGGTATAAGAAATAAAGAACAAGCTATTGCTGCAGTTTCTGCAGGGGCTGATATTATAGTAACAGGAAATATCATTGAGAGTTCTGATGCTAATCAAAAGATGTCTGAAATTGTTAAAGGAATCAGAAATAAGTGATCTTTTTACCTTCTATCATTTTTGAATTAAATTCGCTTAACCATCCTCATTTAAGGGGGACTTTTTCTATTTTTTTTACAGCAACTCAAAATAAACAGCTTGATAACAATTCTTGAAGGGGGCTCTCTGCTTGGACAATGTAATGAGTGAATCCTACAAGAACTATGTTCAAACTCTAGAAAAAGCCCTTCAGAAGCTATATAATATTAGTGGTGCTGCGCGATCAAAAGGAATAGACCCTTCTTTAGAAACGGAATGTATTATCGCAAAAGACATTGCTGATTTAGTTGAAGGACTTATTGGTCCAAAAGGAGTAGCTAAAAGTATAAGAAAATTAAACGAGAGATTTCAGCGCGAGGAAATAGCCTTCAAAATAGCTGAAGAAATTGTCCGTGGTACATTCGGAAAAATGGAACCGGAAACTTCAGCGGAACAAGCTATTCGCACAGCTCTAGCAATTTTTACTGAAGGTCTCACTGCTGCTCCAATACAGGGAATAGCAAAAGTGAAAATAAAAACTAATTCTGATCAAAGTAAATATCTTGCAATCTATTTTGCTGGGCCTATTAGATCAGCTGGAGGAACAGATCAAGCATTAACACTTGTGGTTGGAGATTTTGTGAGACGTTTATTAGGTCTTGATAAATATAAACCAACATCTGATGAAATCTCGCGTTTTGCAGAGGAACTAAGACTTTATGAACGCACTGTAGGGCGTTTTCAGTATCATATACCTGATGAGGAATTAAAAAAAGCCCTTACTCTGTTACCAGTTGAAGTTACAGGTACAGAATCAGACAAAGTGGAAGTAGCTTCTTTTAGAAATCTGCCAAGAGTAGAGACTAACCATGTAAGAGGTGGAGCTCTTAGGGTGGTTAATGATGGCATTGTAGGTAGAGCTCCTAAAGTATTGACAATTGTTGAAAAACTTGGTTTTCAAGGATGGGATTGGCTAAAAGATATTCGAAAAAAATCAGAAAAAAAATCTGCCGATTTTATGGATGATATTATTGCTGGTAGACCAATTTTCTCTTTTCCATCTAAGATTGGAGGATTTAGACTAAGATATGGAAGATCAAGAAACACAGGACTTGCAGCTGTAGGAATACATCCTGCAACAATGCTTGTTCTTGAAAATTTTCTAGCTGCTGGAACACAAATGCGGTTACAGCTTCCTGGAAAAGGATGTGTTACTATGCCTGTAGACTACCTTGAGCTTCCAATTGTTATGTTAAAGGATGGTTCTGTGGTTCAGGTATCGGTGAAAAGTTATTATAAAATAAAGGGCAAGATTAAGAAAATTCTTTTCTTAGGAGACATTCTGATCAGTTATGGAGACTTTCTTTATACTCGAAAGCCGCTTTCACCTTCTGGATACGTTGAGGAGTGGTGGATTCAGGATCTTGATCTTATTCTTAAAAAAAAATTCTGTGGTAATATAAAGGACGCTAGCTCCAAAATCAAGATTGCTCCTAAGAGATTGACCTTGCTTCTGAAAGACCCTTATAAAAATAAACCAAGTGTTGAAGAAGCAGAGTTATTATCAATTAACCTTAAAGTCCCATTACATCCTGCTTTTACCTTTTATTGGTCGAATTTATCAAGTGTTGAGGAGGTCATGTTACTTCAAGAATGGTTATCTAACGCTAAAGTCTCTTTGAGTGATGCTAAGAATAGATCTATCGAAGGCAAGTTTGACAATAAAATATCTAACCTGCTTAGAAAAATTTTTATGCCCTTCAATATCTTACATGATAACATTTTTCTTAAAGGAGACCTTGCTTATGCTTTTTGCTTGAATTTAGGGTATAGTGTTTCTCAAAAACAAGAAAAAAACGATTCTATCTCTATACTTGACTTCATTAGTTCAATATCAGGAATCAAAATCAAGGACAAAGCTCCAACCTTTGTTGGTGCACGTATGGGAAGACCTGAAAAAGCTAAACGACGAGAAATGCGCCCTTTAGTGCATGTTCTGTTTCCTGTTGGTTTATCAGGTGGGCCTAGAAGAGATTTAATAAAAGCATCTAAGCAAGGTCCTGTTTTTATCAACATTGTAAAACGTAAGTGCCCAGTTTGTAAATCTTTTACATCCAAAGTGAAGTGCAGTACTTGTAGTACGAAAACTATACTGGAGAAGAATTGCCCTCGTTGTGGACTTTCACTAAAATCATCGTTTTGTCCAACCTGCAAAGTTGACAGTGTACCATATCAACGACAAGCAGTCAACTTTAACCTTCTAGTTAAAAACGCTTGTCAAAAGATCAAAGTGAGCGCTCCAAAAATACTGAAAGGTGTTAAAGGACTAACTAATGAAGATAAAATTCCTGAAGCTATTGAAAAGGGTATTTTGCGCGCAAAATATGATTTATCTGTATATAAAGATGGTACAATTAGATTTGATGTAACTAATGCGCCTTTAACTCATTTTAAGTCTTCTGAAGTTGGAATTAAAATTGAAAAATTAAAACAACTTGGCTATTCTTATGATATAAATGGCACACTTTTGACTAGCTCTAGTCAAATAATAGAACTAAAAATTCAAGATGTTGTGATTCCTAGAAAAGCAGTAAAATATTTTATTCAAGTAGCTAATTTCATAGATGATTTATTAACCAAGGTATATGATCTTCCACCTTTCTATAACGTTAAACTGCCTGAAGATCTGATTGGTCATTCAATTATGGGTTTAGCTCCACATACATGTGTTAGCATTTTAGGAAGAATAATTGGTTTTACTGAATTAAATATCTGTTATGCTCATCCAATCTGGCATTCAGCTAAGAGAAGAGATTGTGATGGAGATGAAGATGCAATTTTGTTAGCTCTAGATACTCTATTGAACTTTTCACGTCGATATCTTCCAGCTCAAATAGGCGGAATTATGGATACTCCATTACTATTGACTCCTTTTGTTAATACAAAAGAAGTCCAAAGGCAAGCTCATGATCTTGACGTTGATAAAACATACTCTCTTGAATTCTATGAAAAAACTTTTGATAATTTGGACGCTAAAGACGTGAGTCAATTTATCGATATAGTTAGTCATAGGCTTGGAACCGAAGCCCAATTTCAAGGATTTTATTATACTACACCAGTTTCAAACATAAATCTTGGAAATTCCACTAGTTCATATAAATTATTTTCGTCAATGATAGAGAAGCTTCATAAACAACTTGATCTAGGAGAAAAAATTGATGCTGTTGATGTTAAATACGTTGCTTTAAAGGTTTTAACAACTCATTTTCTTAGAGATATTGCTGGTAATCTGCGTGCTTTTTCAACTCAAGGATTTAGATGCAAATCTTGTAACAAACGTTTTCGTCGATTGCCATTACGTGGAAAATGTTCTTCTTGTAATGGTCCCTTGACGCTTACCGTTTATCGTGGCGGAATAGAAAAATACGTAGATGTTGCTCAAAAATTGATTGATGAATACGATTTACCTGACTATTATTCTCAACGACTAACTTTGATAAGAGAGGAAATTGTGGCTTTATTTGATAATAATAAACCAAAACAACTGAGTCTATTAAAATTTACATAGAAAGCTTTTCTATTTAGACTTTCCTTTCTATATTTGGTGAAATACAATAAAAGAATTTTTTCACCCAAATGCCTATTTGCAACGTATAAGAAATGTACAAGCAGGTCTTAGGTCTAGAACTAAAATTCTAAATGTTTTAGAAAAAACTTCGAATCAGGCTATTTTTTTAACCAAAGCCACTTCTTTGTCATATTCTGTTGTGCTATACCATCTTAGACTTCTGGAACGTGAAGAAATAGTTAAGCGGAAAGGAAAGCGTCCCTATTATTGGTTAATTACTGGGATAGGACAGAAACAGCTTATCAGCTAAGACATGAAATTGTTTTGATGAATCTCTCAGTAGAGTGAATTTACTTGTTGCTCGCGACTCTTGTTTCTCTAACAATCATTTCTGTTGGTTTTAGTTGTTTATTTATAACTAAATTCGTGGTTTTCCATTGAGATTATTCTTCCTATCTATTTGAAATTAAAAGCTTAATTGTTGCACAAAATTAATAATGCAGAAGTTTAATATTTGACCCAATTCGTGTTAGGATAGGAAACCCGATATGAGTAGAAAAAGAAAAGATAGCAGTCCAATGCCAGCTGCAAGCGCTGGTCTTCTTAGGTTCTTTGAAGAAGAAACTGAAGGTATAAAGATTAGACCGGAATTTCTAGTAGTGCTTGCTGTAATTGTAATAATTGGTTCTGTTTTAGCAAATGTGTTTTTTATAACCTAAAAAATTTTCAAGATTCACTGGCTAACACTTCTATTCTCTGTACAGAATTTAAGTGTAAGAATATGTCTCCTCTTTCTTCTCTGCTTGCAACTTGAGGAATCGGCTGAGCTATTGTTGCTCTTAATACTATTGCTTCAACCTCTGAAATCCAGATTCCTGCTGGCTTCTGAGTTACTGCGGTTAAAGTTCCTTCAAAACCATATGCGGGATCGATAATTATCCTTACTCTTTTCCCAACGGTTCTTTCTAGCATATGAACTATTGAAGGTGGCATTTTTTTGTCTGACATAAGCCTTGCAGAATCATTATGATCTGTGCTATTAAGATAAAAAAATTGCTCCTATCAGGAATTACTAATTCATGGAGTTTTTTTATTTTCTAAATTTATTTACTCAACTATTTTACATCTTTATTGTTAATTTTCAGAGCTTTCTTTTTTAAAATATATTTTAATTTGTATGTCCTATATCTGGATTATTGGATTTGATTTAGTTAAATTTTAATAGTTCTATTTGACTCCTTAAGAATCCTGTTGGAGGTATTGAACATGACTACTGAGACTTCTTTGAACCATTCAATGAATAATGCAATAAAACATTATTCATCCATGTTCTTTCTACCTTCTTTCAGGAAATCTTTGATTTTGTTGATATTTATTTGTGTAGGTTTAATAGGAGTTTCGACGATTGCTCTTTTTCCTACAATTGAAGGCTTAGCGTATAGTCTTTTGTTAGGTGTGATACTTTTCTTTTCAACTTTGTTTTTGGATTACTTGATGAGTAACGTATTTTTAAAGAATGATCCGATTTATGTTTTAAGAAGATCTTTGGCTCTTTCTCTTTTTTGTTGGATTATTTGGTTTGGTTTTCTAATTTTTGGATTAATCTTAGGTATCTTGTTTGAAAATTCGATATGGCTTAGACTTGTCTTTTTAGGTTTTGCTGCGGTGCTCACTTTTCGTGTAGTTGTGTTTCTTTCAACCTCATCCGTTGGAATATTGAACCGTTTGATTTCTTCTTTTATTCACCCATTTTTACATGTAATTATTTTTTTGGTTTTTTGGGAACGCATAGCTGGCTCTTTTTCTTTTCAATTTTTACCTTTTTTAGTTGGTTCTTCTATTGTTGCCTTCTTTTCGGCTACTTTGTTTATTTTTCTATTAGATCGAATGGGACAAAAAAATTATAATGTACATGCTATTCCCCTTTTTAGAGCCTTTATGCTTAATTGGGTAGTTGGGCTTAATGCTCCATTCGAAAAATTTCTTGAAAAATTGGGAAAAAACGAGCTTATTGAAGTAATGATTCTGAAATTTGATTCTTTAAAAACTAAAGCAGCTATAATTGTGCCTTTTGTTCATCCTGGTCCTTTCAAAAATATTGGGAGCAGCCTCTTGCCGTCGCAATTAAAAAATAATTTTGAAAAAGAATTTAATTGTGATGCATGCGTACCTTTGGGTATTCTTGGTCATGAACTTGATTTAGCATCACAAGCTCAGAATAAAAAAATTATTAAATATGTGGTAGATGCTTCAGACTTTGCTACTTCAGCAAACCGTGCAAGCCCTTTTGTTAAGATATCAATTGATTCTGTTACAGCTTCCTGTCAAATTTTTGGAAAAACTGCCTTTCTTTCCTTTACTCTTGCTCCTGAAACTACTGAAGATCTACCTCAAGAATTAGGAAGTTTTGTTCGAGAAGAAGCAAAGAAATTAGGTATCGATTGTTGTATTGTAGTAAATGCACATAATAGTATAACTGATAAAACAGAAATTGATGTGTCTCTTAAGGCGTTAAAACATGTTGCTTTAAAAAGTCTTAGAAAAGCTTTTTCTTTACCTCATTATCCTTTTGAAATAGGGATCAAGACTGTTTTTCCTAAAGAATTTACCTTAAGAGATGGTCTAGGTCCAGGAGGAATAACTTCCCTTATAGTAAATGTTGCTGAACAGAAAACTGCTTATGTTGTTATTGATGGAAATAATATGATTTCGGGGTTGCGCGAAGAAATTATTTTACAACTTAAATCCAAAGGGGTTCATGAAGCTGAGATCTTTACAACAGATACTCATGCAGTAAGTGCAGTTGTTTTAGGTCATCGAGGCTACCATCCTGTTGGAGAAGCAATGGATAAAAAAACGTTGTTTAATTATATTATGAGCGCAACAGAAACTGCGGTATCAAACTTAGAACCTTGTAGATCTGGGTGTACTCAAATTTTTATTCCTGAAGTTCGAGTAATAGGAGAAGAGAGGTTACATTCTTTGTCGACATTAGTTGATTCAGCACTTCAGAGAGCAAAGAAAACAGTTATTCCGATTTTTGGATTTGAAGGTTTATTTCTGATCCTTTTTCTAGCGTTTCTTTGATAGAAAACCTGTCTAAATCCTCATTTTTCTTAATTTACTTTTTTTGATCCAGTTTTCTTTTTTGGTTTTCTTTTTAATTTTGTTCCGCAGACTGAACAATTTGTTGAATTGAAATTAGATAAATATTTTTTGTAGCATGCAGGACAATATCTAATCCATTTAAAAACACGCCGAATACCCCTTGTTGCTAAGGGAATAAATTCAATTTTCATTTGACTTGCAACATTTTGCATAGAATAATCATCTGTGACGATTTTGGGTTTAACGCCGTTTGTTTTTAATTCTAAAGCTATTGCCAAAAGATCCAAATCAGCTTCTGAAAGTAAATATGAATCTCCTATTTTGTTTGCAATTTTTTTTATTTTTATTTTATACTCTTCGATTGGAGTTTTGACTTCAATTTTCCCATTTTCTATAGCTATTTCAAAACGTAACCATAATATTGAGTTACTTTTTATTTCCTCTTTAACTTTAGGAACGGTAATATTGCGGTCTTTTGATGAAAAAGGATCGTATCCTGCAATAAAAGCTGAAGTATCTAGAACAATGGCATGGGTACCATCTTTGTGTTTTATCAGCTTTTTTTCATCCCATTCCTTTGAAAAGTAGTCTACTCCTTAGCCGATGATAAAAATCATCTTCAAATCTTATAAAGGATGTATTATTCTTTGAATAAGATACTGAAAGCTTAGGATCTTCTGATGTTATTATGTGTTTATAATTACCATCAATTAAAATAACCATTTTTTTAGGTCTAATTAGTTTTATTGAAACTTTTGATTTTGCTGAAAAGACTAGTGAATGAAATACCGTTAAAGAACAAATCGGTGTTAGAACAAACGCGTCTATTTCTTTATCTAATACGGGGCCTCCAGCTGAAAGAGAATATCCTGTTGAGCCTGTTTGAGTTGCAAGTATTAATCCATCTGTTTGACATTTTAAAATCGGTTTACTGTTTTTAAAGATTTGAGTGTAAATGATTTTTGAGGGTTCTCCTGTTGAAATAACAACATCATTTAGAGCGTCAGGAAGATGTTTATTACCTACAGATATGGAAAGTTTGTTGGATTTCTCAATTTTGTATTCTCCCTTCAAACATTTATCCAATGCCAAGAAAGCATCTTTTGGTTCCACTTCAGTTAGAAATCCTCGTACTCCCATGTTAATGGCTAATATTGGTGGTTCAGGTTTTGGAATTGAAATTCCAGCTCTAAGAATTGTTCCATCTCCACCAATAGTAACTATAAAATCCGTTTTCATATTTTCAAGTTGAATAATTCTTTTTGGCTCATTCATTTTTTCAGCTAGAGTGTCTTCAATAAAAACTTCTAATCCTTTCTTTTCAAGATATTTTGATATCTTTTCAGCGAGAATTATTGCTTGCTTCTTATCATACCTAGCAACAATTCCTGCGGTCTTAAACACTTTTTTCACTGCTCAATTAATAGCAATAGCTTAATCTATGAAGCTCATGCTTTTAGTGTTTTACCTTATAATATTTTCCTTGCGTATTTTTATAGATTCTTTTACCCTTGCGTTTCATTTTCTTTTTATGTGACATTTTATTTTCCTCATTATTGCGATTTATAGATGTTGGAAATACGTGTCAAGAATTGAGGGCTATAAAAAGGTTTAGTGGTAGATTGGAACGTAGAATCGTCCGTCTACTGTTTTCTTTACTCCTGCAAACATTCCACCAGCAATGTAGCTTATCCAATTATCTTCTTTAATACTAAAATGAGCTTGTTTACCTGTTACAGCTTTTTCTTTTGAAGTAGCTCCCATGGCTATAAGTTTTGATCTAATTCCTGCTTCAACTGCAAAAAGAATCCCTGAAGTTGCTTCCATGTCCTAACTTCCATTAACATTTAGTTTAATATTTGCAATAAAATAGAAAAAACCGGATTACCGTTGAATAGTCTTCAAGAAAATTCTATCTTATAATATTTATATAGGCAGCCAAGTATTTAAGAACCAATTGTGAATTGATGATTAACACAATAAAAAACTATTTTTTATGGCTGCTTTACTGCCCAAATGGGAAGTGGTCCATTAGTGCTTTTAGCCTCAAAACATATTTTAACCAAAAACAGGGAAAAAAGTATCGAAAAACCGGTCCTAAATCTATATATGGGTGTTATTCAAATTTTCTTTAATTAGGTTAGAAAGTTGGTGGATAAATGAGCAAACCAGTTGATGTTGGAAGTTTACGAGTTGGTTGTTACATGCTTATAGACAATCAACCTTGTAGGATTGTTGATATAACTAAATCGAAACCGGGGAAACATGGTGCTGCCAAAGCAAGAATTGTTGCTATTGGAACGTTTGATGGAGTTAAAAGAAGTATTGTTAAACCCGTTGACGCTAATACAGAGGTCCCATTAGTGGATAAAAGGCCAGGGCAAGTATTTACCCTTAATCCTAGCGGTGTCCAAATAATGGATCTTGAAACATATGAGTATGTCGATGCTCCTTATCCTGATGATGAATCCATAAAAGCTAAACTAGAAGTAGGTACCGAGATCGAATATTGGAAAATAATGGGTCGAATAAAAATCGTTAGAGCCAAATAGTTGCTCTATCTTTTTATTTTTTAAAACTTTATTTCTATGCTCATGATTTATTAGTAATGAAGCCAATGATGCATGAAGAGCCGTCTGATTTTGTGAAGATATATCTCATGGGGACTGAGGCTTCATAAAACTTCTTAAGAACAAGAAAATATAACTATTGCTCTATCACAAAATTGTTTGCAACCAATATTTTAGGTGCAATATATATTTAAATACGATTTAGTTGGTAATGGTCGGAGTGCATAGATGGTTTTAGATCGGTTAGGGACTTCTCTTTACGGAGCGTTAAAAAAAGTTTTCAGAGCTTCAGTAGTAGATGAAGCTACGGTTAAAGAACTTGTTCGAGATATTCAAAGAGCTCTTTTGCAAGCAGATGTGAATGTTAACCTTGTTGTTGACATATCCAAACGGATAGAAGAACGCGCTCTTAAAGAAAAAGTTCCCCCCGGGATAGCAAGAAGAGAACACGTAATAAAAGTCGTTTATGAAGAATTGACGCGTTTTGTGGGTGATAAACCTGTCCCAATTAAATTAGATCCTGGAAAACGAAAAATCTTGATGTTGGTTGGGATACAGGGTTCTGGAAAAACCACCGCAGCCTCAAAACTTGCTCGTTATTACCAAAAAAAAGGTTTGAAACCAGCTTTAATCTGTGCGGATACCTATCGTCCAGGAGCTTTTGCTCAGCTCCAACAATTAGCAAAGCGAATAAATATTCCTGTATATGGAGACCTAAAAACTAATGATCCTTTGAAAGTAGTTTTTAAGGGAATCAAACTTTTTGCCGATAAGGATCTTATAATTGTTGACACTGCAGGGAGACACAAAGAAGAACAAGAACTAATCAAAGAAATGAAAATTCTTGAAAAAAAAATTAAACCTGATGAAGTTATAATGGTTATCGATGGTACCATTGGTCAGCAAGCTCTCCTTCAGGCAAAAAAATTCCATGAAACAACTCCTATTGGTGCAATAATAGTTACAAAATTAGATGGTTCAGCAAGGGGAGGAGGAGCTCTATCTGCAGTAGCAGCAACAGGTGCCCCTATAAAATTTGTTGGTACTGGTGAAAAAATTGGAGATATAGAACCGTTTGTACCATCTAGATTCGTAGGGCGCCTCTTAGGGATGGGTGATTTAGAAACTCTCCTTGAAAAAGTTCGTGAAGCTGAAATCAAGGTTCCTCAGAAAAAAGCAAAAGCGATTCTAAGCGGTAAATTTACCCTTACAGACATGTACGAGCAATTTGAAGCTGTTAAAGGCATGGGTCCATTTAGGAAAATCTTCAAGATGTTACCTGGTATGTCCTACGATGTTCCAGAAGAAATGTTGAACACTGCTGAAGACAGACTCGAGAAATGGCGAGTAATTATCCAATCGATGCGAGTTGAAGAGAAAGAGAATCCCAAAATTTTGAATTCTTCAAGAGTAAGGCGTGTGGCAAGAGGTTCTGGTACAACTGAAAAAGAAGTTAAAGACCTTCTAAAACAATATGCGATGATGCGGAAAATGTTAAAGATGTTCAAACGAAAAAAGAAACTGCCTTTTATGGGCAAGGGATTTCCAGCTGGCTTTAAGTAGGCATCAAATTATGGCTATTTTAGAAAACGCGTTAGAAATGCTTAGTAAGTATCCTCTGTGTAATCATTGTCTGGGTAGACAATTTGCTCTTTTAGGTTATAATCTTGAAAATAAGGAAAGAGGAAAGGCAATAAAACTTGTTCTAGTTTTGCAATCAAGTAAAATTTATTCGGAAAAAAAATCTCTTGGTTTAAAACATCTCAAAGTTTTAGTCGAGAACGGGTTCTCTCAAGAATCAAAGCAGGTGCTTCAACACCTAGAAAAAAATAGTTTGGACGAAAATCCGTTAAAAGTTTGTTTTCTTTGCGATGACAAGTTTCAAATTCTAGAAGCTCTGATTAAAAAAATCCTGGAATCTCTTTCAAACTATGAATTTGCCTCTTTTTTAGTAGGAATTGAGTTGCCGGTAGAATTCGAAGAACGCAATGATGAATTCAAAGCTTTGTTCAATGTAATTTATGGGGAAAGCATTCGTCATGAATTTGCCAGGTTAATAGGTAAGAGAATAGCTGAATTAACAAACAAAACACCTGAATATAAAAAACCAGACATTGCAATAATAATAAATCCTTTTACTATCAAAGTACGACTTCAAGTAAATCCTTTGTTTATTGCTGGTCGATATAACAAACTTGTTAGGACGATACCCCAATCGAAATGGTTCTGCTCTAAATGTCGAGGAAAAGGCTGCAAAAAATGCAATGGAACCGGTAAATTATATGAGGAATCTGTTGAAGAATTAATATCAGAACCACTCTTAAAACTTTCAGACGGTGAAAAAACTAGTTTTCATGCATCTGGAAGAGAGGATATTGACGCTCGAATGTTGGGTAATGGACGCCCTTTTGTTGTTGAGATTTCAAAACCAAAAAAGAGAACTATTAACTTAGACTTCTTATTAAAGAAAATTAATATTGGGACTGAAAGAAAAGTTGAAGTATCTAATTTACAGTTTGCAGATAAAGATTTTGTAAGGCGTCTAAAAAAAGGCGAATCAGCCCAAAAAGAATATCGTGTTTTGATCGAATTTGAAAATGAATTATCTGAGGATTCCTTATTTTTATTACAAGATAAACTAATTAAAACATTGATTAAACAGCAAACACCAATAAGGGTTTTACATCGCCGAGCAGATTTAACGCGAGAAAGGTACATATATAACATTAAAGTAAAGAGAGTGTCGCCTAGAAGGGCTGAGATGGAAATTCTTTGCCAAGGTGGACTCTATATTAAAGAATTGGTTTCAGGAGATGATGGTCGAACAACGCCAAGTGTTTCAAGTTTGCTGGAAAACCAAGCGAAGACTCTGGAACTTGACGTTTTAAATGTTATCTTAAATGATAAAAAATAGGTGAAATACATGACTGGTTCAAAAGGATATTATACAAGAGCTCGCCGTTTATTGAAAAAATCCACACGCGAGAAAGGTAAGCTAAATATTAGTAAGCTACTTACTAAGTATGAGATTGGATCTCAAGTTATTGTTAAAATGGATTCAAGCGTTCAGAAGAGTTTGCCTCACAAACGTTTTCATGGAAAAATCGGAGTTGTAATTGAAAAACGAGGAAGAGGGTATGTTGTTAGCGTTCCAAAGGGTAATTCTGTCAGAAATATAATTGTGAGATCTGAACATTTAGAGCCATATAGGGGTACTTGAAATGAACAATAGAGAATTAAAAGAAAAAAAGCTTGCGTTGCCACAAGTAAAGAAAGTTTTGGAATCTATTGGAGAAGAAAATTTAGACCAGTTTCAACGACGCACCTTAGATTACGTGAATAAATTCTCTAAAGTGAAACTAGCCGCTTCTAAGAAACTTCTAAAAAAACTTGTGAAAGATTTTGATCTAGAGAAATCTGAAGCTGTCGCAGTTATAAACTGTATGCCGCAGTCTGTAGATGAGTTGCGTATCTTTCTAGCTGGGGGTAGAAAAATAATCGAAATTGCTAAATTAGACTCTATAGTTGCCCTTTTAAATGAAAATAGAATAACTAAGTGATCCTGAGTTAGCTAAAGTATTTTTAAGCAGTAATAATCAATAAAGGTAAAGGATAGGGATCGCTATGGAGAAGCGCTATGAGGAATATGCTTATGTGCTAGATTTCCTAGCTCATGGTAGACCAGGTTTTCGGTCTAGTGGAAGAACAAGCTATCGAGCTGGCGCTTTGATTCAATGTATTGGTGAGAATTTTTTTACGTTACTAGAAGCTTTAGTTAAGGAAAGTTTAATGCTTAAGCCTAATGATCGTGTTTATGTAGGCAAAGCTTCACGGAGTGAAGTCACTTATATTATTGGTCGGATTAGTTTTGAAGAATTAACTGCTTCCGCCAAAGCTGAACTTTCTGGAGTCATCGGTAGTATTGTTGTAAATCGTGAGAAGTGGTTTGTAAATTTTTTTAACACTGCACGTGCTATTACACCAAGAATGCATGGTTTAGAATTGGTACCCGGTATTGGAAAAAAATACATGTGGCAAGTTATTAATGAACGTGAACGTCGTCCTTTTTCTAGTTTCGATGATTTACACCAAAGAACTGAATTACCTAATCCTGTGAAGCTTGTGGTTAAGCGAATCCTAGAAGAGCTTGAAGGGGATAGCAAATATAGATTATTTACTCGCACACATTAAATAATCGTAAGGCATAAGTCTTGAGCTTTTTCAAAACGCAGCTTCTACTAAGAGAACATGGAATTATTCCAAATAAAAAGTTGGGACAGAATTTCATGATAGATTCTTCGATATTTCATAAACTTGGTGAATATGCTGCACTCAACAAAAATGACGTTGTGTTAGATGGTGGAGCAGGGTTCGGTTTTTTAACGCAGTTTTTAGCAAGAAGATGTAAAAAGGTTGTGGCTGTGGAGAAAGACAAAAAAATTGTGAAAGTTTTGAATGATCAATTAAGAGCTTTTGGCAATGTAACAATTATTGAAGGTGATCTATTAAAAGTTCTTTTGCCAGATTTTAACAAAGTTATTTCGATTCCACCCTATTATTTATCGTCGCGTTTGATACCGTGGTTGTTTTTGCACAAATTTGATTGCGCCATATTGCTTTTGCAAAGAGCTTTTGCTGAAAGACTTTCAGCTAGGGTAGATTCTGAAGCCTATGGGTGGCTCTCAGTTATTACTCAATATAATGCGAACATAGATCTTTTAGATAAAGTAATTTCAGAAAAATTTTATCCAAAGCCAGAAGTTGACTCTGTAATTGTGCGAATTTCTCCCAGGGTATCGCCACAATTCAAAGTTGCTCGACCAAAATTATTTAACCTTTTTGCAAAGCAACTTTTTACTAATCGTAATAAGAAACTTGTTAATTCTATCCATCCTTTTCTGAAAAATAGGTACAAGTTTTCAAAATTAGACACTGATAAGTTCTTATCAGTTTTTTCTTTTCGTGAAAAACGCGTAAGGAAATTATTAGCAAAAGATTTTGGAGAATTGATTAATGCTCTTCCGAAATAAAACAGTTTTTTTTCGCGACTTCAAATTTATTATTAATGAAAATGTATACGAACCTGCTGAAGACTCTTTTCTTTTTGCTGAAAAACTTGATGTGAAGGTAGGAGACAGAGTATTAGATATGGGTACGGGCTGTGGGTTATTGGGTGTTTTATCTGCTGAAAGAGCCATCGAGGTTGTGGGAGTTGATATTAATCCACATGCTCTCCATTGTGCTGAAAAAAATGCTGAGTTAAATAATGTAATAAACGGTGTTTCTTTTATTCAAGGTGATTTATTTGGTCCACTAAAAGAAACAAAAAAGTTTGACTTAATTCTTTTCAATGCTCCCTATTTGCCTGAAAATGAAAATATAAGTCTTTCTTGGATTGAAAGAGCTTGGGTTGGAGGTTCAAATGGTAGGAGCGTAATAGATGCTTTTCTTTCAAAAGTTGCGAATCATCTTTCTAAAACTGGTCGACTTCTTCTTTTGCAATCTACCTTGTCTGATGTAAATAGAACCCTTTTTCGTTTAGCTGAGTATAGCTTAGCAGCTAAAATAATTGCAGAGGTTAGGATTCCTTTTTTTGAAACTATCGTACTCATTGAAGCTACTTTTAATTCAATTTCTTAGGCTATTTAATATATCCTTTTAGCTGAAATTTTTGGGAATATTCTGGTCAGTGAAGAAATAGGTATTCTGTTGTTGTGGAATTCTATTTTTGGAGAATATGAATTTCTCTACCAGTTTTATGTCTTTTATTGACATCTGTTAAGGAAGCGATTTTCCACATTTCCTCTTTTTTTATGATGGTTTTTCCAAAAATCTCTTTATTAAGCGGGAAAACTCGTGTGAATCCCAATTTTTTTGCTTTTTCATCAATATTCATAGTAATTGCCTTACCTGAACGTGTTTTCAAGTAGGGTGTAACAAAAACACATCTACAATTTTTCTTTAATACTTTGTATGATTCTTGTAAGAATAAACTGTAGAGTCTATCCAGTTTGTTAATTATTTTTTGAGCATACGGATCTGTAGGAACTTGTCGCAATGCAGGGCCCAAATCTGGTTCTGTTGCCACACAATCAATTTCCTCATATCCAATTTTTTTAGAAAGCTCCTGAATATCTCCCTGTATAACTCTAAAATCAGGTTTATCAATTTGGTAGTTATTACTTAACCACTCTAAATTTCTTTCACTTGCTTTAATACACCAAGGATTTATATCAACTCCAATAACTTTTGATCTATTTAACAAGCCCTCTTGAAGAATTGATCCCACTCCACAGAAAGGATCAAGTAAAATACTTTTTTGATCACATAAAGACAAGTTTACCAAAATCCTCGCTAGCCTAGGCGGCATAGCAAAAATTTTTCGCTGAATAGGTTTTTCTATATCCCTTTTCTGGAATTCAAAAGGATTATGTACAGATTTGGTAGTAGATAACCATGTTTGGTGTCCATCTATACTTATAATAAATTCGCCATTACTTTCAATTAATCTTTTTTTTAGAACTTCTACATGACTAAGTTGAGGAAGTCTTCTGTCTTTAGAGAATCCCATAAATCTTGATTTTTTTCCTTGTTCAGATAACTTTTTCTTTATTAAACTTCCAAAAAATCTCTGTATTGCTTTAGCAATTTTGCGTAATCTTTTTTCTGAACAATATATGCTTACTCCAAAAAAGGTTTTTTTTTCAGAACTGATCAAGTCATCAACTATTCTTGTTGTATCTGAAATGATGTTTCCTATCTCATTCTTTGAGGTCTTATCTTTATCAAGAATAGCTCTCTTTAGAACATCTGTTTGAAAAGAAGTGTTAATTTCTCCAATTTTTATTACCCCTCCTAAATCATCAATTAATGATGGTTTAATTTTTTTTTCAAACTGGACGATAAAAAACTCTTTTGAGAAAGATTCTATTTGAAATTTACACTTTTTTACCTCGAAAAATGCTGCAAGCTCTGCTAAGGATAACAACCAATTTTTCCCTGGAATAACAACTGTTGTATACATTACTCTAATTCTAGCCTCGTTATTAGATAACCACACTCTTTCTAATACATGGATAAACTATCTAACTGTTTATTTAAGCAAAATGTTGAAAAATGTTCAAATAATCCTTAAAACGAGCTACAAATCGTTTAAATATTTCTACTAAGGTATGCTAAAAAGGGATATTTCATGCACGCGAGAAATTATCGACCTGTTAGGGGTCAAGCTTACACACGGAAAAAGTATGCAAAAGGATTTCCACCCCCTAAGATAGTAAAATTTACAATGGGCAATACCAAGGCGACATTTGAATATGAAGCAAGCCTTATTGCTTTGAAACGGGCTCAAATTCGTCATTCTGCGCTTGAAGCAGCAAGAATTGCTACAAACCGTATTCTCAATGATGAATTAATTGAAGAATACTTTATGAAAATTCGTCCCTATCCACA
This sequence comes from Candidatus Bathyarchaeota archaeon, assembly GCA_026015145.1. Lineage (GTDB taxonomy): Archaea > Thermoproteota > Bathyarchaeia > Bathyarchaeales > Bathycorpusculaceae > AD8-1. The sequence continues at coordinate 18,849 of JAOZGY010000070.1, forward strand.
CATCATTCTTAGAGAAAACAAAATGATTTTTGGTGCTCATGCTGATAGGCTTCAACAAGGGATGCGTAGATCTTTTGGAACTGCAATAGGTACAGCAGCAAGAGTGAAAGCTTCTCAGATACTAATAACAGTAAAAGTTAATGAAAATGGTCTAGAAGCAGCTAAAAGATCCCTCAAGAGAGGAAGCTCAAAACTCCCAATTCCTTGCAGTATATCAGTGAAAAAAATAGAATCATTAAAAGCTCCTGATAAACCAGAAACGGAGACATAACTGATTTGACCAAACCTAACAATGAATTAATTTTATGGTTTGACGGATTACGAAATACTGATGTTCCAATAGTTGGAGGTAAAAACGCAAGTCTAGGAGAAATGATACATGCTGGTATGCCAGTTCCACCAGGTTTTGCTATTACAGCATATGCTTATGAAAAATTCATAAAAAAAACAAAAATTAGTAAGACTATCTACGAGATAATTGAGGAAACAATTAAAGATCATAATAATCCAAAACAATATGCTTCTGCTTCAAAGGAAATACGTAAACTTATTGAAAAAACAAAGGTTCCAAAAGAAATTATAACTGCAATCAAATTAGCGTATGAAAAACTCAATAAGCAATCTAAAGTAAACAACTCATTTGTTGCTGTCCGTTCAAGTGCTACTGCAGAAGATTTACCTGATGCATCATTTGCAGGTCAACAAGAGACATTTTTGAATGTTAAAGGTCATGAAGATCTTCTTGCCAAAGTTGTTAAATGCTGGTCCAGTTTGTTTACACCACGATCTATATTCTATCGCGACGAAAAAGGCTTTGAACACGATAAAGTTTTCATTAGCGTCGGCGTACAAAAGATGGTTAACTCTAGATCTGCAGGAGTTATGTTTTCAATAAATCCTGTTACTGGTGTCCAAAACGAAATCGTAATTGAAGGTAACTATGGTTTAGGTGAAACAGTGGTTTCGGGCGTAGTTAATCCCGATGATTTTATAATTGACAAAGAGACCTTAAAAATAAAAGAAAGACGAATTGCAAGAAAAACAATCCAATATTTACGGGATCCTTCTACTGGCAAAACAGTGCATCTAGAAGTGCCTGAAGAAAAGCAAAAAATTTCTTGTGTAAACGATGAGGAACTTTACAAATTAAGCAATTTGGCAAAAGTTATTGAGGACCATTATAAAAAACCCATGGATATCGAATGGGCAATCGATAAAGACTTATCTTTTCCAAATAATATATTCGTGGTTCAAGCTCGACCAGAAACCGTTTGGGGTACTTCAGAAATGGAACAATCATCACAAGTTGAAGGAAAAAATTCGATTGAAGAATTAAAAGTTGTTGTAAAAGGGCAAGCAGCTGGAAAAAGAGGATATGCTGCAGGAGTAGCAAAAGTCGTATTTTCTCCTGATGAAGCCTCTGAAATAATGAAAAAAGGCGACATTCTAGTCACGGATATGACTAATCCAGATTTCGTTCCCTACATGAAAATAGCAAATGCAATTGTAACTGACAAAGGCGGAATCACCTCTCATGCAGCTATTGTTAGTCGTGAACTTGCTATTCCTTGTGTTGTGGGAACCGAAACGGCTACCAAAGATATTAAGACAGGAAAAGAATACACTGTTGACTCGAGAAACGGAGTAATCTACAAAGGTATTTTAAAACAAGCCAAAGAATCAACAGCAATACAATCAATTGCAATATCAGAGCCAGTTCCCGTTACTGCGACAAAAATATACATGAACCTAGGTGTTCCTGAGAAGATAGAAGATTACAAGAACATGCCTTTCGAAGGAATAGGCTTGATGAGAACGGAATTCATTTTAGCTAGTGCTATTGGTGAGCATCCTTTACATTTTGTTGAGACTGGAAGAAGCCAAGATTTCGTTGACAAGATGGCAGAAGGAGTAGCAAAGGTTGCTAGAGCTATACAACCTCGCCCAGTTGTTGTGCGCTTTAGCGATTTTAAAACAAACGAGTATAGAGAATTAAAAGGCGGAGACAAATACGAAATTGTTGAAGAGAATCCAATGCTAGGTTGGAGAGGTTGTAGCAGATACATTAGCAAATGGTACAAAGAAGCTTTTCGACTCGAATGTAAGGCAATTAAAAAATGTCGATCTGAATGGGGTCTGAAAAATGTTTGGGTTATGCTTCCTGTGGTGCGTACTCTTTGGGAAGCTAAAGCTGTGCTTGAAATAATGAAAGAGGAAGAATTGGAACGTTCTTTAGACTTTAAAATATGGTTTATGGCTGAAACCCCGTCGATCGCAATTATGGCAGACGAGTTTTCAAAACTTGCTGATGGATTTTCAATCGGATCAAACGATCTAACTCAAGGCATCTTAATGATAGATCGCGACTCTGAGCGTCTCGGACAAATGGGATATTTTGATGAGCGAGATCCTGCAGTTAAAAGAATAATTGCTCATCTTATCCGTATAGCACATGAAAATGGTTGTACAGTTTCAATTTGTGGTGAAGGACCATCAAACTTACCAGACTTTGCAGAATTTCTGGTTCGTTCAGGGATTGATAGTATATCCGTAAATAATGATGCGGTGGTTACAACAAAGAAACTTGTAGCAAGTATTGAGCAAAAAATTATTCTTGAACGTTTAGCTGAACAATCAAAAGCAATTAATTTTTGTAATTCCTCAGAATTCAAACCTGATGATTTGGCATTATAGCTATAAAATCTATATTTCCTACTTTTTTATAGGTTAATTTAGTACTTGATAAGCAGTGAAGATTATGAAGCACTTTGATTTTGAAGAAGAAAAAATTATTGCAGAAATCAATAAACGTGGAGCTAAGCGCGTTTTGCTTCAATTCCCTGAAGGATTAAAATCTGAAGGTCTTCGTTTGGCTAGAATTCTTGAGAAAATTGGTGTTCTTCCGATTATTTCGGGTGATCCGTGTTATGGTGCTTGTGATTTGGTTGATTTTGAAACTGAACGTTTTGAAATAGATATCATATTCCATTTTGGACATACAAGAATGGTGCGAACTGAAAAAATTCCTATAATTTATGTGGATGTTCGATCAAATGCAATAATAAACAAAGCTATTGAGTCCGCTCTTTTTCTTTTAAATGGGTATCAGAAAATTGGGCTGGTCACTACAATACAACATGCTCACACAATAAAATCTGCTCAGGAGCTTCTAGTTAATGCTGGAAAGACAGTATTCGTAGGTGATTCAGATAAAATGCCCTACTCTGGACAAATTATTGGCTGTGATTACAGCAATGTAAAGTCCATTGCTAATGAAGTTGACGCATTTATTTTTATTGGAGGTGGTAGATTTCATGCATTAGGAGTAGCTCTATGCACAGCTAAGCCTACTATTCTTGCGAATCCTTTTGATGAGAAAGCTCTTTTGCTAGATAATCAAGTGAAAAAAATTCTTCAACAACACTGGGATTCTTTGCAAAAAGCTAAAAAAGCTACAATTTTTGGAATATTGGTCGGTTTGAAACCTGGACAAGAAAATTTCGATAATGCATTGAAGATAAAAAACTTAATTGAAAGAAAAGGAAAAAGTGCTATAATCCTACTTATTAATGAAATTCTGCCAGAAGCTTTAATGGAATTTCCTGCTATCGATGCGTATATTAATACTGCTTGTCCACGAATTTCTTTTGATGCGCCATTGAAATTCTTAAAACCAGTATTAACCATTAATGAATTTAAAGTACTTTCTGGAGAATATTCATGGGAAGATATGATCAAAAAAGGATTATTCGAAAAATAGATCTGGAAAAATTTATAGCAAAAACTGCTTCCCATCCTCATCCTCAAGCTAATTTAGAGCAATACACGACAACAGAAGCAATTGCAGCGACAATTTTGTATCTAGTTGCGTATTCAAATGTTGATATTCCTGGAAAAACTGTTTTGGATTTAGGTTGTGGCACAGGAAGATTTGCTCTGGGTGCTGCTTATTTAGGAGCAAAACAAGTTGTTGGCATAGACATAGATAAAACAGCGATTAAAACCGCTTATGAAACTGCTAAACGATTAAACCTGAATAAAAACATCAATTGGATAATCGGGGATATTTCCGTTATAAACGGGTATTTTGATACTGTCCTACAAAATCCACCTTTTGGAATACAAAAACGATACGCTGATCGAAAATTCTTGAAAAAGGCTCTAGAAGTGGGCAAAACTGTGTATTCTATTCACAGTCACTCGGAATTTGACAAAAAGCTTATTAAACAATTTAAAAAAAATTCTTCAACTCTAATCAGAGTCAATCCATCTCCGTTTCTTCAAAAATATATTACAGAACACAATGGAAATATAAGAGCTGTTTATTCAATGCTAATGACTATTCCTAAAATGTTTAATTTTCATAAAAAACAGCAATATTCCTTTGTTATTGATCTATACTGGATCGAACGATGTGAATAAATTTCTTTGCACAACACTATTGCTTTACCTGTTAATAATTAAGAGATTAATCAAAAGGTTTATTGATTAGCGAATAAACTTAGGATATACTCGTTAAATTATGCCTCCATGTACAAAACAATTTTAAAAACAAGGGAATCTAAATGAGTTCAAAAACACAGGAACACAAAAGTGGTAAATTAGTGATACCTGGCGAACGGTTAGGTGTTATTGAAGAGTTCATTCCTAACTCTGGAACTTATGTTAAAGACGGGATAATATTTTCACAAGTTATTGGGCGTGCTTTGGTAGATTTGATAAGTAAGAAGGTTTCAGTATATCCTTTAGTTAGTGAATTAATTGCACCAAAAATTTCATCTATTGTGATAGGACAGGTAGGAAACGCGCAATCTGATAATGTTCTTGTGAGAATTTTTAGGGTTGGATCAAACGCTCTTTCAGGAGTTTTCACTGGTATTTTTCATATTTCTGATGTACAAGAGAGGTATGTTAACTCCATGTCCGACGTGTGCAAACCAGGCGATATACTTCGTGCTAAAGTGATTAGCAATAAGAATAAGGTTTATCATTTATCAACAAAGGATAGCGGTTTAGGTGTTTTGTATGCTTTTTGTTCACGCTGTTCACATGTTCTAGAACCAAAACGCTATGATATGCGCTGTCCAAATTGTGGAAATATAGAAAGAAGAAAATTTGCTTTGGATTATGGCAAAGAAAAGATTTAGTTTAGATATGAGTTGATTAAAATTGAAGATCAAAGTATTGTCAAAATCAAAGAATGAACTTAAGATTGAGCTTGAAGGCACTGATCATACTCTCTGTAATCTTTTACAAAAAAACCTTTTAGAGGATAAAAATGTGGATTTAGCAGGCTATGACATCCCCCACCCCCTAGCTTCAAATGCTGTACTATATGTGAGAACGAAGGGAGCTTCAAAACCTGAAACAGTACTCATTAAAGCTGCAAATAGAGCTTTAAAATTAAACAAAAAATTTAGGGATAGTTTAGAAAAATCCTTAAAATCATAATTTTTTTGGATTTATAGATATAATAAGCTAAACCACGATTTTCAGTACTTTTTTCTATTTTAGTATTGTACAAAAGAGTAACTCAATTTGGCTAACTATTTTATAAATTGAAACGAATATTTGAATTGCCCCTACTTTTCTAAGAGTGAGAATTGATTCAGGGTAATTTTCCATAAAATGATACTCTTATTTGCTCCAACACTTACTAATACATGATAGCTTGGAAGACTAATATTGAAATCTTATAACCTGATTAAGCCTGAAATCAGAATTATAGGCCTAGATGACACTTCTTTTATTCCTCATTCAAAAGGAAAAATTGGAGTAATTGGCGTAGTATTTCGAGGAGGATATTGGTTAGAAGATCTAATGAAAACTGAAATAACAATCGATGGTTTTGACGCAACAGAAAACATCTCATCAATGATAATAAATTCACCTCATTATCAACAATTACAATTAATTATGCTCAATGGGATAATGTTCGGTGGTTTTAACATAGTAAATATGAAGCAACTTAGCTTAACCACAAAACTTCCAATTCTCTCTGTGATACGGAAAAAGCCAGTTTTCTCCTCTATTCAAAAAGCATTAAGAAATTTCCCTAATTTTAAAGAAAGATGGAAAGCGATTCTTGATGCAGGAAAAATTATCGAAACTACTGCAAGAAATAGTAAATCAAAAATATATTTCCAAGCAATAGGAATTTCTGAAAAAGATGCGCAAAAGATAATTCGATTAACCTCGACAATGAGCAATATACCAGAAGTTCTTCGTGTTGCTCATATTGTCGCTTCAGGAATAGGATCAATCTAGGTTCTATGGTACAATTTACACTTGAATAAAAGATTGTATTCTGAAAAATATTAAAGAATAGTTATATCTGTGAGCATTATGCTTAAGTGTATATAATAAAATAAATCAATTAGTAAGCATTAAAGGATTGAATCTAATGTTCAAACTCAAAGTATCAGAAGCTAAGCTCTTAAGAGACATGGTTAATGCCATATCGATTCTTGTTGATGAAGCTACCTTTAAAATTGAACCTGAGGGATTAAAATTGCGAGCTATGGACCCCTCTAGGGTTGCGATGATCGATTTTGAATGGCCTAAAGCAATTTTTGAAGAATACGAATGCGCTAAACCATCCAAAATGTGTGTCAATATAAGTGAACTTTTAAAGTTGCTTCGAAGAGCTGGGAAAACTGAGACTGTTGAATTATCTTTAGAGGAAAAAACTGGGCGTTTACAGATTATTGTAACAGGAAAATATAATCGTAGTTTTACTATGCAGACTTTAGATGCTATTGAGGAAGAAGTTCCTACACCAAAAATTGATTTTAATATAAAGGCAAAAACCACAACTCAAGGTTTGAGTCAGGCTATAGAAGATGCCCAACTTGTTAGTGATCATGTTAGAATAGAGGCTGATACAGAGAAATTGCTACTAGTAGCATCTGGGGATCTAATGGGAGCAAATATTACTCTCCAAAAAGGAAGTGAAATGTTATTAGATTTAGAAGTAAAAGAGCCCTCAAAGGCTACTTATAGTCTTAGTTACCTTTCTGAAATTATTAAAGCAGCTTCAGCAACATCTGACATTGCCACTCTTGAGTTTTCAACAGATATGCCTATTAGAATTGATTTTCAGCAAACCAAAGATGGGAAATTAACATTCTTTCTTGCCCCAAGAATTGAAACAGACTAATTAGAATAGAGTTTATATCTCCTTTTTCTTTATCTGAATCAATAAATTCAAATGTAGTTCTGAAGAAAATAAATTCGATGTGTAGATTTAAGGTTTCAAAAACACTACTCTTTTGCATTTTATTAATTTGGCTAAGTGTTTTATTAGCACTTATCAGTATCTTTCCAATTGTTACTCCTGATCTTAAAACAAATATTGTTATTGAAAAATCTTTTAATTTAACCCAATCAGAAACGCTCAGATATGGTCTAGGTTCTTTTAGTGGCGGAGAAAATGTTTCTGTCTATGTCAGAAAAGTCCCATATTTTCCTCTCAATTTTTCAATAATAACTTATAGCAACATATTTTATTCTAATTCTAAAAATGCTGATATTGTCTTCTCTTTTGTAGCTGACACTAATTATTATGAAGCCTTATTCTTTTCTTCGTCCAATGAAATTATTACAATTCAATTTGAGGTTTCAGTTGAACAAAACCAGATTTATTTCCCTTTTACTTCTTTTAATATAGTAGCGAAAGTTATGTTTTTATCAAGCATAGTTTCTGTTTTTCTGATAATTTTAAAATCGAATTTTCTTTCAAGTTCAAAATACGCCTTAGTTGAAAAGAAAACTCGACGATTAACTCATAGAAGCAACTGGATGCTGATATTTTTAATTCTTTTGTCATTGAGTTTTTGGTTTGCAGTTATACTAATTAATACAAATTCTTACGCATCTTTTGAAAATTGGTACACAGACCATGCCCGACATCCATACTCTTCTACCCTTTTTACAGAGTATGGTTTTTCAATTTTCAATACTCCTTTAGGTGACTTAGCTAATATTGACGCATCATATTACAAGTTTGTAACTTGGTCTCAGATGCCGCACCTTTATCCACTTGGTAGTGTATTGCTTTTTCTCCCTTTTGCTTTTCTACTCCAAAATGGAGTTAATCAGATTTTAGTATTCAAAATGGAAATAATTGTGTTACTTCTTTTCTCTCATATTGGCTTGTACTTGTTTTTTAAACGATTTTGGAATAAGAAATTGTTTTTGCTGCTTAAATTAATTGGAATATACGCTGTCTATATTCCACTCATTGTTTACTCAGCAAACGGAATGTTCGATAGTATTCCCTTTCTTTTTTCTTTGATTGCTATAGATTTGTTTTTGACTAAAAAATACGATTTTTTCCTTTTTTTCATTGCGATTTCTTCAATATTTAAATATCAACCTTTACTTTTTCTATTTCCTCTTGTTATAGTGGCTTTATTGAAACTTCTTCAAAAATATTCGTTGAAAATGATTGTTAAGAATAAAGCTGTAATTGCTGGGATTATTCTCATGGCTTCTACTGTTTTTACAGCAGTTTTAAATGCTCCCTTTCTCTTTGATTCCAATAACATATCAGTGATGAATGGGATTAATGCTTTCAATCTTCATTCACAGATACCTTGGATAGTTCAATCATTAGCCGTATTATCGACTTTAACTATAACTTTGCTTTTTTCCATTTATTTTCTAGATAAGAATCCGATCATATCTTTGTCATCAATTTTTATTCTAATTCCTAGTTTTTTCTTGATCTACTTTCAAATTTGGTATCTTCCGTTCTTCTTCGTATATTCATTAATTCCTTGGAAAAAAAGAGAAGTAGACTTAACTCTTATTTGGATTCTTTTTATCGTAACAATGTTATCTTTTGGTACTTTATCTTTCAATCCACTAAATGTTCTAAACGGTTGGATACAAGTTCTAGGCTTCTAAAAAAAACAAATAATATATGACTGGTTCTATTTCAGTGAAGAAGTTAAATGGTTAAATTTTAGAATACAACATCATTAAATCGAGAAATTAGCTGGTAGCAAAGATGGCAAGCACTTCTTCACAAGCCTTCGTCTATAATACCTTTCATGAATACTATACTAGTTCCTCCTTTTCGGCACCTTCAATTACTAATTTCTCACAAAGAGAATTTGGTTTTTTTATGCTCAAGAATCGAAGTATGCTCCGACATGTAGGATTTCGAAATAAGGAAGACCTTCGGATTTTTTTAAGCAAAAACGTTCCCTCAGACGTTTATCGTTCAGGGGCTTATTACGAAGAACCAGAAGCAGAAATGAATCGAAAAGGATGGCTTGGTGCTGATTTAGTTTTTGATATAGACGCCGATCATATATCAACCTCATGTAAAAAAATTCATGATAAGTGGATTTGCATTAACTGCAATTTTGAAGGAAAAGGTATAACCCCGGAAGAATGCCCAATATGTAGAAGTAAAAAATTCAGCGCTAAAACTTGGCCATGCGAATCCTGCTTAACTTCTGCAAAAGAAGAGACTATAAAACTAGTTGATTTTCTAGAAACAGATTTTGGATTCTCACATAAAGAAATGCATACGTTCTTTTCTGGTCACCGTGGGTATCATGTCCATGTAGAAAATATGGCTGTTAAAACTCTGGATACTATCGCACGTAAAGAAATCGCTGACTATATGACTGGACTTGGTGTTACCCTTTTAGGTAATAAAAAGAAAAAAGTTTTTCGTGGCCTAATTTTAAGTGATTATGGATGGCAAAAAAGACTAAAATTGGGATTAAAACGATTCCTTTCTAATGCAAAAAAAGAAGATCTGCAAAAGGCTGGAATTAAAAGGAATTATAGTATACTACTTTTCAATAAAGAATTAATTTTGAATCGGTGTATTCTGGAAGGAAGATGGAATAGTATCAAGGGTTTAAGCAATAGAACTTGGGAAAAACTTTTTCACCACGTAAAAAATCTTGAATCCTCACAAATTGATACTGTTGTAACTACTGATATCCATCGATTGATAAGAGTAAATAACACATTACATGGTAAAACAGGTTTTAAAAAAATTGAGTTTCCTGTTTCCTATATTGATGTTTTCGACCCATTTAAAGAAGCAACAGCTTTTAATGGGGGGAATGTTAGAATCTTGGTCTCTGATGCGCCTTTATTCAGAATAGGTGATGAAATGTATGGTCCATATAAACATCAGGTTGTTGAAATTTCAACTGCTGCCGCTGTCCTTCTTATTTGCAAAGAAAGGGCGAAATTGGTGAAAGGAAAAAATGTATAATGAACTTTATAATGCTTGGAAATATGAAATCGAAAATGAGGAACTTGGAAGCCTAGCATTAGATTTTTACTCCAATTTATCAGATTATATTGATTGCATAAGAGAGGAAAATGATGATGAAAATAGAAAATCAGTAAAGTCTTCTCTTCTGTTGCATGAACTAACGCATGTAACTTGCATGATCGAAGAATTGATTTCGACTAGATACATTAAGCTAATCAAAATCATTGATACGAAAAAGAAATTGCCTTTATCTGCTTTATCGACTGAAGAAAAAAAAGTTTTTTCTAATTTTCTATCTTTCATTAAAGAATATAAACTTTTTAGAAATAATCTAATGCAAGGGACTAGTTCAAAAGCGAATGCTAAAAAGCCTCCAAAAAGAGTTGTTCTAAGAATTTTAAAAGATATTCCCGCTCTAATTGGTTCAGATATGAAATCTTACGGCCCTTTTCTAGTGGAAGATGTTGCTTCTTTGCCTTCAGAAAATGCGGAACTGCTAATAAAGCAGGGATTAGGAAAATTGGTTGAAACCAATTAATTAATGTAAACCATCATTTGATAGTCTTCGATTTTATTTTTTTCAAGGAACGCTGAATAGCAAGGATTATGAGAGGGTAAAATATGATCCATGAAATTGAGTAGAGTGGACCATAATAGAAGTGAAAAAGCTGAAAATCTCCCTGTTCCATTCCAATTGTAAATATTGTAACTATTCGTAAGATATTGATTAAATAGGTTATCAAAGCTCCAATCATATAATATATCGTTTTTCTTTTCCAGGAAATTGGTAATCTTTTCAAGAAGAGCAAAATGATTACACTATAAATAAGTAGACTTTCAATTCCTGCACAGGGCCAAGCTATGTCGAATGTTGCACTTCTTAATGGATTATTTGGATCTATGGCGGTCAAACGAGGCATGTTGCCCATCGTTGTTAGTGTTGTGTCATAACCCAATAGACTCAAAATTTGGGTGGCTATCATTGCAGTTGTGGGTACTATTAGTTGAAATGGTGTAAATTCTCCGTATGGAAAAATGTTGTCAATAGCATACAGTGTACCAACTATTCCTAAAAACACGATTGGAATTGAAAATTTTTTTAATCCATTTTTTCCAAATGATAAATATATTATCAGACCAGAAAGAAATGTGAATATAAGGTACTCTATTGAGAGCGCCATTGAATCCCACCATTGAATGTTCATTTGTTTAGAAAAGCTTGTTATGAACACATTTAATCCAAAATAATTTGAAACCACTACATATGTCGCAGGTAATATCAATACTAAAATGTAAGTCAGAGATTTAATTGAAAAAAGTGTTGTCTCTCTGATAGTTTGGATAGATTCCCAATTGAGAAGTACCTCTACAAATATTAGCCAAATAAAAAATAATTGAAATGTTCTTCCCTTCCACATTAACTCAAATGACATTGGATATAGCAGATACAACCATAGAATTGCAAAGGTAAATGCAATCAACGGCGCTGTCTTTAGAAATGAATCTTTTGTTTTTCTTATCTCTTGTATTTTTATTTGCATGGTTGCAAACCAGAATTAATTTCCGTTAATATATCGGTAATCACTCATTTTAAAAAAAGTGCTGTTTGCAATTTTAAATTGAAAAAGTCTAGAGCTAAGGACGCTTAAAGATAAAGTAGTAATTTTTAATAACGAAAATCTGACACTTACCTATTGAGGGTCATTTTATGACAAATCAAAAAGTCTTACCTTTTGCACTAGATCAATTAAAATTAGCTTCTGAAAAACTGGATTTAGATAAAGGTATATACAAAATCCTCAAGGAACCAAAAAGAGCCATTTTAGTATCAGTTACAATAGAAAATGACAGTGAAAATATTGGTGTTTTTCAAGGGATTCGGGTGCAACACTGGGATGTGAAGGGCCCGTTCAAGGGTGGTATCAGATTTCATCCAAATGTAACATTAGATGAGGTTACTGCATTATCAATGTGGATGACTTGGAAATGTGCAATTGCTAATCTACCTTATGGTGGAGCAAAAGGAGGTATTTGTTGTAACCCTAAAAAAATGTCAACTAAAGAATTGGAGCGACTAACCAGAAGATATACGAGTTTAATCTTTGATTATTTAGGTCCTCACAGGGATATACCTGCACCTGATTTGTATACAAATGAACAGACAATGGCTTGGATGATGGATACTTACAGTCAATTAAAAGGTTATAGTGTTCCAGAAAGTGTTACTGGGAAGCCAATAGAAATAGGTGGATCTGAAGGGAGAAAGTGTGCAACTGCAAATAGTGTGGCTTTCTGTACAAGAGAAGCCGCGAAAATAGTGAGATTAAAACTAAAGAATGCAACAATAGCTATTCAAGGATTTGGAAGTGTTGGATACAATGCTGCCAGTGTTATGCATAACATGGGCTGCAAAATTGTTGCTATTAGTGACTCTTCTGGAGGCGTCTTTTGTTCAGATGGAATAAACCCTGAGCGGTTATATTCCCATAAAATAAAAACAGGGTCTGTGCTTAATTTTGACACATGCGTAAACATTACAAACACTGAACTACTAGCTTCAAATTGTGACATTCTTGTACCTGCAGCTATGGAAAATCAGATTACTGGAAAAAATGCTGATGATGTTAATGCTAAAATAGTTGCTGAAGGTGCAAATGGCCCTACAACTCCTAAAGCTGATCGAATACTATTTGAAAAAGGAGTGTATCTAATTCCTGATATTTTAGCTAATTCAGGAGGAGTAACAGTGAGTTATTTTGAATGGGTGCAAAATCTTACTAGAACCCATTGGACTCTAGATGAAGTCAATAATAAGCTTGAAAACAAGATAGTTGAAACTTTTTATGAAGTAGAAAGGTTGTCAAAAAAAGAGAAAAGTGATATGAGAACATCAGCATTAATGTTGGGTGTGGGACGGGTTGCCCATGCAATTAATACTCGGGGTCTTTGGCCTTAATAATGCGAGCTAAGAATAAATTTTCATTGAAATTTTATTTTTTCTTAAAATATCTGAGCCTTTAATCTAAATCTTTAAACTGAGCTTCTTATATCCTGCTTACGCTACTTGAATTGATTAATGAGCGGGGAAGGGAGTCTTCTTAGTGAAAAAAAAGATCAAGAAATTGGATTTTTGTTACGAAAACCTTTTGACAAAAGTCATTGCTGATTCAGATCATCCTAAAATTAAACTTGCTGGATTATCTGTTGGTCCCTTCAAAGAAGGAAATGAATATGAAGTTCATTATTGGGTTGCGAAAGAGCTAGCTAACTCGAATATTGTGCATTTTAGTAAAGAAGATCTTGACGCAACAAAACTCTACAAAATACAGTGGAGAGAACGAAACCAGGTTGCAGGACAGATATCTAAGCTTCCAGAGGGATTCTATCCCAAACTTCGTCGATATCTGGGTAAATCGAAAAATGAATTAAAACTTCATCCAGAAAAGGTGCGAGAATATAATAAAGCAAAAGATCTAGCTTGGGACATCGTGAACTCTAGATTGAAAAAAATTGTTACTCTATCCTCAGGTCCTAATCAAACCGATTACATTCTTAAAAAATTTACAAATGAGGAACGCTTTATCTATCGGGAACTTGGTCAAATAATCAATTATTGGAAGGAACATATACTAAACATAGAAGAGGTAAACTAAATAGAATGGTCCATAGACTAGAGACAGTAGATCCTCAGGAACGGTTTCTTGAATTTTTCAAGAAAGAGAAGTATCGTGTCAAAATAGCACAATTAGCAATAACTGGACAAGAATCAATAATTGTTATTTTTGAAGATTTGTTCGCTTTTGATCAACCTCTTGCAGAAAGCTTAATGGGAAAACCAGATGATTATCTTCAATACGCTAGTAATGCTGCTTATGCTCAACTTGAGATAGAAGATTTAGAGTATTCTCGGAAAATAGATAAAGTTACTATAAGAATAATTCAACTTTTAGGAAGAGAACAAT
>JAOZGY010000072.1 GCA_026015145.1 Candidatus Bathyarchaeota archaeon
TTAGTAACGTAATGTCCTCATAGGTACTATCTGGATTATCAACAGACACAGTCAACGGTATAGCAGCCTGAACGTTAACAACTCTACCCTCAATATACAATTGGCTACCTTTTACAACATTGTTTTCGCTAAGGCTCAGTTCAATTTGTGCAGCAGGAATCGGGGGTGGATTAGGCGCTTCTTCATAGCAGTAGACGTAATTATCGAAACCTCCTATGTAGAGCCTGGTATTATAGAGAGCTGGCGAAGATATGCTCTGGGTGCCTAGCTCGGTGAATGATAGCTTCTCTCCTGTTTCAGCGTCGAGGACATAGAGAGCCATCTGCTCGCTATTGGCATAGACCTTGCCAAGGGAGTAGGCTGGTGACCCATATATCTCGCGTGCCAGGAATTGAGTCCATGTGATGTTAGCGGTAGTAGCGTCGATCTTACCAGTGTTGCGGGTTGGGTCGAGAGCAACTAGAGTGAAGAAATCCGTGATGTAGACTTTACCATTAGCGTAGAGTGGAGAGGCTCCGATAACCTGCCAATTGACAGCTCTATATGTCCATAAGATGGAGCCATCAGTATCATTTAGACAGTGAGTTTCAAAGCCGTCAACTGCTTGGAAGACAAAACCATCTGCTACTGTTGGTGAAGACCAAGGCACAAGTGGACCTGGACCACGCTGGTAGAAAAGCATTTTCCACCAAATAATAGAACCATCAGTGACATTGAGTTTGTAGAGCCTAGCAGCGGGACGTCCAGCGGATACGGCTACATATACCGCGCCGTTAGCAACTGCCGGAGATGATTGTATAGTGCCTGGGGATTCGAATTTCCACACGGTAGATCCGGAATTAGCATTGATACAATACAAGTTTTGGTCAAGCGAGCCCACATAGACTTTTCCATCTATCACCGCTGGCGATGACCTGATGTTAAATGTCTGTAGAGCGCCCCAATTCTGTTGCAGAATATCTCCTGGTTCGGCGTTAATCCATATCTGGTTTCCTGTTTTTGCATCTAAACAATATACGTTACCATCATCGGTGCCTGTGTATACCCTGTTGTTAACCACTGCTACGGAAGAGTAAACTCTATAACTGGTTGTGAAGTTCCAGATTTGGCTACCCGTGTCAGCGTCGAGAGCATAGATATTTTTATCATGCGAACCCACATAGGCTATTCCATCTGCGATGCTTGGAGTAGCGGTGATTGCAGCGTTGGTCTTGTACTTCCATCTAAGCGATAAAGTTTCGGGACCTGAGCCATGGGCGCTGTGTGCTGGATCTCCGCGCCACATAGACCAATCTGCGGGTTCGTCACCGATACACACAAGGGTGTTTCCTATAGTCGCTCGTGAAAATACTCCAGCTACCATTGTTTCAACAATTTTTGTAGGTGTAAAGTAGAGGTTACCGTAGGCAAGAATGTGATAGGTACTTGGAGCACCAAGTCCTGTCGGTAGTGACCATAAGACTTCTCCTGTCTCAGCATCAAGGCAAACAAACTCATCTTCGCCATATTCGCGAGTGTCTGGGTCCCTGTACTCTGAGTCACCGGTTTGCGTGAAGATTTTGCCACCTCCACCAATTGCATTTCCCTGATAATAGACACCGGGTCCCTTGTATCTCCATACAAGTTCTCCAGTTTCCGCATCAAAGGCATAGCAATGTTGGTCTTGGTTCATTGAGTAGACTTTGCCGTCGAGTACAACGATTTCGCCAGCCCAGAATGCCCACCCAGCTCCTGCATCGTATTCCCACAGTTTTTCACCAGTGGCAGCATCCCAGCAAACAAATTTGCTGTCTAGTTGGCCTGAAAAGAGCTTGCCGTCAGCATATGCCATGCTGTAGGATTTGTAGCCCGTTGTGGCTGTTTCCCAGACGGTTTCTCCTGTTGTGATGTTGATGGCGTGTATGTATGACCATCTAGCTGTGAATATCAATCCCTGGCCATAGGTGTCCATGTATTCCATTTCAAGCTCAGGATCATCTGTTCTATCCCATAATAATACTGGTGGTTGTGATAGATCTGAAACGTCCCAACAAGGACCTCCACCAAATCTATTGCTGAAGACTTTTTTCTCCTCTGGAACATAAATTCCAGAGAATCCGGGGGGACCATCCCAAATCTTGTTGCCAGTTGCTGTTTCATAAAGGTCGCCACTTATTAGCATGCGGGTATCATCAACCTTAGTCGGAGTACCTATGCCACCGAACATACCAGGGGGTCCTCCTCCTCCACCGCCCCCACCAAAGATTGTGTAGATTGTGTCTCCAGTGAATGGGTCAAGAGCATAAAGATTCCCTCCTTGGGGAACGAAGACCATACCATTGAAGGCAGTTGGGTTCCCTGGTCTGCTAGCGAAGGTGCGCTCCCACATGATATTAGGAGTACCTGGAGCTGGGCCATCGGAGGCATATGTTTTTGAAGCATCTGCACCCGACTGTCGCCACTCGTATTGAAGCACGTTTCCGTAGTCATCTTGCGCATTCGCTATTGGAATGCTTCCATTTAGAATTGCAGAGAAAACCATTGTTACTAGTAAGGCTAAAGTAAGTAAAGTAGTAGTCTTTGTTTTTTTGTTCAACTATTTTTTTTCTCCAATTATTTTATTAGTTAAATAGCATCCCAGACCAACTATATATTTTCATTGCAAGTGTCACTCACACTGACAATAAGAAAAATTTTTTATACTTCCAAAAACTTATTCAATAGTTATATCTACAAAAAACAACTTGTCAATGATTGAATTTTTATTGGGAGAGAATAATGAACACAACCGATGAAATCTCTACGATGATGGATCTAGGACTAACTAAAAATCAGACAAAGATTTACCTCACCCTAATTGAGTTAGGTCCATCCAAAGCGGAAGAAATCTCAAAAGTCTCAGAAATAACTCGACAAGACATCTACCGAGTAATGCCCACCCTTCAAGCAATGGGCCTTATTGAAGCATCATTAAGCAGACCGAGGATTTTCAAAGCTCTTCCATTACAAGAAACCATTTCGACTCTATTTAACCACAGAGAAAAGGAAATTGCTGAATTAAAGGAACGCACTAGAATAATGCTCCAGAATCACAGAAATAAAACTATTAAAAAGTTTGATGAACATTACCAGGTATTATATATACCTGGAAGAAAAGCGCTTCTTAATAGAACAAGAAAAGCAATTGAAAAGGCCAAAAAGAGTCTAAATGCAGTATCCTCTTGGAATAATGTTATGGAGCATGTGTCCTACATCAGAAAAAATCCGGAATTCAAGAAAATGATTCGTGGAGCCATTGAGATTCGCTTTGTCACCGAAAAACCTGAAGAATTTAAACGAAAAATGAGTTCCTTAGGACGTGTTTTTTCTCGCAAACCATCAAATGTCAAAATTAGATACAGTTTAAGTTCTCCTCAAGCCCATGTGCTTCTTATCGACCAAAAAGAAATCTTTATCAGAATGTCCCATAAAGGAGGTTTTGCTCAAAATCCTTCAATATGGTCAAACAATCCTTGCTTAATAGAAATAGCCAAGTGCTACTTTGAAAAAATGTGGAATAACTCAGTAGATCTAGACAATAGTAGAAAGACTCAATTTAACGAATCTAAGGTAAGATCGCATTGATAGTTGGTCGGAAAGAATAATCTCAAATCAGGTTATTCGGAAACATCAAATGATAGGTGGATGAAATGTCCAAGGAAATAGACGAATTCTATTGGATCAAGATGTTAAGCATCTTTTTGCTTTTTTTTGTTCATAGTTCGCTACTTGTTACATACGCCTCAACAACAAAATATGTCGAGTATTTTATGCTTTCAAATTTCTTTTTCATAAGTGGTTTTTTATCCTTTTTGAGCCAAAAAAGGGGTTTAAAACGGTTTGTAAAAAACAGGTTTGTGCGAGTCTTCTTACCGTTTTTGTTCTTTCTGGCTGTTTATGCGTTTGTTGATTGGTTTATCAGTTATTTTACCAGTGAATTTTCTTATGTATCGGTGGTTCGAGTTGTTGACTATATCTATCATGCAGCGTTGTTAGGCATGTTTGAGCAGAGCTTGTTGCCAATTTATGAACTCACTCATTTGTGGTTTGTACCAGTTCTATTCGCCTTCATGTTTTTACTCATTAGCTTAGAAAGAATGACACGCCGCTTGAGTATTCAAATAACCGTTGTTTTAGCTTTGTTTGTACTTAACGCCTTTCTGTTAACGTCAAATTCGCCAATTGCTCTTTCTTCGAATTTTATCCTATTTCTCATCAACTTCTCTGTTGGGTTTTGGATCGCAAAAACAGGTAAACTTAACAAGATTCAGAACCGATGGACACTACCAATAGCCGGCATTTTGTTCTTTTTGCTCATTCTCACTCCCGAATGGATAGGTCTTGAGTTGTACTGGGTTAGACACTCTATTCTAGCCCTCTTAGCCACATTTGCATTCGTAAGTTTGTTGTCAGGGATCAAAAGTAACTCCTGGATTAAATTGATAGCAGGCAGTACACTAATGATCTACTTAAGTGAACCCCTAATAAGATATGGAGTTGGAAAGATATTTGGAATTAATTTCTATTCGGCTCCCTTAACTCAGGTGGCTTTACCACTGTTGATACGTATCTTGACAACTATGTTTGTTGGTATAGTCATCCAAACTATCTTCACAAAGGCAACAAAACAAAGATTAAGAGTAAAAAAAGCTTGATTCAGAAATCCTATGAAGCGAGTCTGGATTATCTTTTTTGTAAAACGAGTTGAAGACCTTGCCTAAAAACCTTTAGAGCACCTTCCCGTTTAATTTTTCGAAATATCCTTTTAGGTGATCTATAGAACTCTTTATGGAATTGCTTTTGAATTTTAAGCATTTTTTCGTAGTCGAAATCTTTGGTCTTAACGTAAACAAGGAAATCTTCAATCCGATCATAAAGATGATTTTTCATTATTTCTTGGTAAAGAATATTATCAGGATAAGCTACAAAGATGTTGAATCGACACCAATCGGGATTTAGCTTTTTCGCCAATTTCAGTGTGGCTTTCATGTCATCTATTGTTTCTCCAGGTATTCCAAGCATGAATGAAGAGGAGATGTTAATTCCTTCTTGCCTGCAGAGTTTGAAAGCTTTAATTGTTTGTTCAATAGTAACTCCACGATTAATTTTTTTTAGAATTCGAGGAGAGCCTGTCTCTACACCAAACCATATAGTTCTACAGCCAGCTCTCTTCATTTCTCGTAGGAGATCCTTGGAGATTAGATCAACTCTTGTGTCACAAACCCATTGAATGTCTATATTTCGTTTTCTTATTAATTGACAAGTTTCTATAGTCTCTTTTTTTCGGATCGTGAAATTGTCACTTATAAAGTAGATTCCTTTTGAACCCAAGTTATCGACCATATGATTTATCTCGTCTACAATTCTATTTGGACTAAAGGAACGACAGTTATGACCCCACAAACGTGTAATTTCGCAGAACGCACAGTTAAAAGGACATCCTCGGATTACGTGCATAGTGTCTATCGGGAAAGCATCCAGGTATTCCATCTTTCTCTCGTATAAATGCATAGGCAGTAAATGTCTAGCCGGAAAAGGAAGTTGGTCAAGGTCACTGATAAATTCTGGATTGGTCTTCACCGTTTTCCCTTTTGACCTATAGGCAACTCCTGCAACACTACCAAGGTCCCTTTTGATCCCGCTTTTGGTAATAATAGAAGCCAGTTCAACCATAGCACGTTCCCCTTCGCCCATGACAACATAATCGATAGCTGAATTTTCTAGCATGGATTCAGGAACGTACGATGGATGCCATCCCCCTACTATAACGGTACAGGAGGGAAGTACTTTTTTTACAGCTTCAGCTGTTTCAATACAAGGTCGATAAGTAGCAGAGCCACAAGTTATACCTAAAATTTCCGGATTATACTTGCGGACTATCTGCTGGACTTCCTCGATCGGTTTGTTAAGAAGATAGTTATCAAGTATCTCCACCTGAAAACCAGCTTTTTCAAGGGCAGCGGCGATATAGGCTAGCCCCAACGGGGGCAAACCTCTCCCATGGTACCATGGTGCCTTTTTGGGCGGGGCGGTGGTCATCAGTAATATCAAATATTGTTTTCTCCTCATCCAAGCTTATTTGCTGTGAACTTGCTGGCTTTCAAAGCGTTAGGCCGGTTTGCTTTTGAAAGAATACCAAAGAGATTTCATGTAAAATTCTTTTGGTTCCTCTACAAACCAGACTTCTATGGGTTGATAATGAACCAGTTAATAAACTTTAGCAAAACAACTACAAGATGAAACTCAAACTTTAATTTGATTCTTTGAAGATTGTCTTAAGAGATTTGACGAGTCTAAGGTTTTCTTTTGAGGACCTCACAGTCAATCTGAAGAAACTGTAGTCAAGACCCACAAAAGTGCTACAATCTCTGAATCAAGATTCACTCTTTGACTATCTCCTCTTTTCAGTTTTGTCGAGGTCTAAAAAGGGAAAAAAAACAATCTTATAATCCAAATTATCGGCAAAGTAAACAATATAAACAATAATATTGTCAGATTTCGGATTTTTAATGCTGTTAAAATTTTTTTTGGAGTTAGTTCGTCAATTTTTTCACCTAATACATATTGACCTGGTTTTTCTAATTGAATGTTTAACGCTCCTGCCATTGCTGCCATAGGCCATCCGTGGTTTCTACTTGGAGTTTTTGAAAAATCCCTAAGCGCTATTCTCCAAGAGCCTCGGTAGTTTTCACCGATTAAAAAAGATACGAATATGATTAAAAGTGTGGCAAATCTGGTTGGAATATAATTAACGATTGTATCTAGTTTCGCGCTAAACCATCCAATATCTTTATGTTCAGTATCTCTAAATCCAACCATTCCGTCTAAAGTATTAATCGCTTTGAAAATTATTGCGCCAGTAACTCCAAAAAAAGCGTAGAAAAATATTGGTGAAAGTTTGAAATCTATAAGGTTTTCTGCCATTGATTCAATTACTGAAGATGTGATCTGTGGGCCAGTTAAATTTTGAGAGTTTCTGCGGGAGAAATGGGCGTATTTTCTTGCATCATCTAAATCTGAAGATGCTATAGATTTAGCGGCAGCTTTTGCCCAATCTGTTTCAAGTTTAATACAGATGGTAAATTTTAGAAAAATTACAGCAAAAAAAGCGTATATGCCTATATGTAAAAACGTAAACAATACACCTAATCCAAAATAAACCGGTAATGCAAAGATGAAAATTGTAATCAAACCAAGAAATAGTCCATTTAATTTTGCTATTTTAGGCTTAGAATTTTTAAAATAGGGTTTTATTAAACCAATAAATTTGCCAATGACAACTGTGGGATGTAATCTGTAAGTTATCCTTTTAGGATTATGTGGAGAGGGATCTCCCAAAAGTAAATCTAATAAAATTGCCAGAAGAAGAATAGAAATAGCAAGTAAAACAGATATTATTTAGATCACCATTAAGCTACTGCTAATTTTCTGTTAGAATATATAATTTATTTGTATCGATTTCTGGTAACTTGATTATGTTGGCAGTAGATTATAATTAATTAAAAAAGTTATCCTAAAAAATCTTAAACAACAAAAGCAACCTAAATTCAAATTTTCTATTTACTATAAACAATTTTTCCGCCGATAATAGTATTTGTAACATTAATACTTCCTATTTTACTCGAAGATATGGATGTTAGATCATTGGAAAGAATAGTTAGATCAGCCAACTTGCCTTCTTTAATTGAACCTTTGCAATTTTCCTCTTTTGTTGAATAAGCAGCATTGATAGTATAAATTTCTAAAGCTTCTGTTGAGGTAATAGCTTCTTCAGGAAAGAATTTTCTATCCACTAGCATTTGAATTCCTATGAAAGGATTTAATGGCTCCATAGGACAATCAGAGCCTCCAAGAACTGTTATATTATTATCTATCATCTTTTTTAAAGGAAAAAGCCAACGTGCTCTTCTTTGACCTAGTTTTTCTATCGCTGCCCAAGTCTTGAATTCTGAATTTATTACACATGGTTGTACTGATACTAGAATTTTCTGGTTTTTCATTTTTTCAAGAAAATTTTTATTGATCAAAGCTGCTTGTTCAATTCGAATTCTGGAAGTTACGTCATAAATTTTTTTGTCGAAGTATTCAATAGTAGTCAAAGCAGCTTCAACTGCTTTGTCTCCCATTGCATGAATGATAAGTTGATATCCTGATTGAATAATTTTAACTGCGGAAAAGTTTAGAGTCTTCTGTGTATATAGTAATTTTCCGTTTGATTTTGAGCTATCTGCATAAGGTTGAAAGAGAGCAGCGGTTTTGCTAGCCAAATAGCCATCAGCAGAGAGTTCAATGGCTCCAATTTTTATTGAATCTTCTTGCCAACTAGATGATACCCTAAATTTAAGCTCTTTTTTCCATAACTCAAAGGGTACGATAAGATATATTCTCAAGGGGAATGTCTTGCGATCGAGTTTTCTGATTATTGAAAATTCTAATGGAGATAGAATCATCCAATGAATGCTGGTAATTCCTGCTTCAATTATTTTTGAAAGTGCCAAATGCGTTAGTTTTAGAAGATCATCTGTATTTGGTTCAGGAATCACCTTCCAAATAAGATCCACAGCTTTTCCTTTAATAATCCCTGTTGGATTTCCGGTATCAGGATCTTTTTCAATTATTCCTTCTTTTGAAAGAATAGTTGTTTTTTTTGTAATTCTAGCAAGCTCCAGAGCTTTGGTGTTGGCTACGCAAAGTTTTTTACTTTGATGATATAGGATGACGGGATTATTGGGAGCTACAAGATCAAGATCAAAACGAGTTGGAAATTGATTCGCCTCAGATAAAGCCTCATTCAAGCCGCGACCTAAAATCCATTTTCCTGCTGAGGTTGCATTTATTTTCTTTCTTAATATGTTTTTAATGTCTGTGATCGATTTACATCCAGTCAAATCGAGCCATAATAGGAGTCTTCCGAAATCTGTAACATGTATGTGTGTATCAATTATTCCAGGAATAACCGTTTTTCCGTCTAGTTGAATCACTTTTGTATTTTTATCAATTAATGGAGTTATATCATCATTTGATCCAACCTTCATTATTTCATCACCCTTTACTGCTATAGCTTGTACATGGGGATTTGAAGGGTTCATAGTTATTACGTTCCCGTTGATTAGAACTAAGTCGGCAGACATCGAAGTACAACCTTATTGTTTTTTTATACTTGAGATCAGGTAAAAAAGTTTCTTGAAGTCTTATAATTATGCGCATACAGTCAAAACCCTATTCTTGCAAAACACATAATAGTAAATGCAAATACCTTCTTTCAGATGATAAAGCTAAAGGAACCAATGCCAAAATGCTTATTACACTTGTAAATCCCCCTACTCCTCCTGGAGCACCATCAGGTCGTTTCATTCCACTCGGTCTTGGGTATTTGGCGGCTTACCTTGAGCAAAACCAATTCTCAGTAAATGTAATTGATTATCAAACAAAAGAAATTATAAAGAAAGAGTTAACCGATAAACTGCTTAGTGATGAACCTAAAATAGTTGGAGTAACTGCCTCTACTTTAACATACAAACCTGCTATTGAGATTATAAAAACAGTAAAAGAAACTCTTCCTAATTGTGTAACAATTCTAGGAGGTCCCCATGTAACAGTTTTAGATAAACAAACCCTGAACGAAATATCTGAATTAGACATTGTTGTTAGAGGGGAGGGAGAACAAACTCTTCTAGAAATTGCAGAGTCTGTGTTTAATGTAAAAAGCAATAGATTTGATGAGATTAGGGGAATTACTTATAGAAAAAATGCGCAAGTAAATCGCACAATTGATAGACCTTTTATTAAAGACTTGGACGAATTGCCTCATCCTGCATTTGATCATTTTGATCTAAATGGGTATTTAATCAGTGGAAAAAGATATCTACCGATAATTACCAGCAGAGGGTGCCCATTTCAATGTAGATTTTGTTTAGCATCAAAAATGTGCGGAACAAGATTTAGAGCAAGAAGCCCAGAAAAAGTAGTGAATGAATTAGAGTGGCTCAAAGAGCAACATAAAGCTGATATTTTTGCCTTCTATGATGACACATTCACTTTTGATATTAATAGAGCATACAAAATCTGCCAAGAGATAAAAAACCGAAGTATTGATCTACCTTGGGATTGTAGAACTCGAGTAGATCGAATTAATCCAAGAATATTAACTAAAATGAGAGAGGCAAACTGTCAATTGATACATTTTGGGGTAGAATCTGGCAGCCAAGAAATGCTCAACAATATGAAGAAAGGAACTACGGTAGAACAAAATGAGAAAGGAATTCTTATGGCTAAGGAAGCGGGAATACCGGTTGCTATATCAGTAGTTGTAGGGTATCCTGGTGAGACACCAAAATTGCTTACGGAGACTTTTGATTTTATCCGAAAAACTGAACCAGATTATGTTTATGCGTGTCAAGCAATACCTTATCCGGGTACAGAAATGTACGAAAAATTAAAGGAATTAGGCTGGAATATTTCCAAAGATTGGAATTTGTATGATGAACAGACAGCCGTTTTTGAAAATCCACTTCTTTCATCACAAGAAATTGAAGAAATGAGAGGAAAGTTCTATGATGATTTTTTTTCTCCGAAGTATTTTTTGAGAAAATCTCTTAAAAGAGATTTTTATAGTAAAACTATGGCTCATGCAGCACTAAATCACTTATTATGGCGTACCAATTTACCAAAACGGTTGTTTTCTGGTTTTCGAAGATTCAGACCAAAGAGAGAAGAGAATTAAGAATCTATCAAATTAGTGTCTTTAATATTTGAATCATTGTTCCTTTTTTGCCTTCGAAAGAAGATAATGCTACTTATTATGCTAACCAAAATAATTATTAAAATTATTAAAACGAACACATACTCATTAGATAGTTCTACTTTGCTTGGAGATTCAACAGATATTAAAAATAGTATATTATTAATAGAAGTATAGTAACTTTTTTCTGATTCCCAACTAGCTGCAATAATCCAATCTCCAATTATATCAGGTTCATAGTTGAACGTAAATGATCCGTTCTTCGATGTTGTTGTCTGCAGGCTAGTCGTAGATCCGTCTGGTTTGAGTAGAGAAATGATTATTGATTGATTAGGATAATTTGGATTCAGTTGACCCAATCCAAGAATTTTTTCACCTAAAATAAACTTTGAAGAGCCCATTTCAAGAACAATAGAGCTATTAGTTGCTTGATTTTCTGCAAAACAGTAAAGGTTCCAGTCATTATTTCCTACATAAACCCTTCCTTCATAAATAGTTGGACTTGACCAACTATTGGATCCCGTTTTAAAAATAGAAAGTTGTTCACCATTGGTTGCATTAAGCACATGAACAGAGCGTTGATCAGTTACTACATACAATTTGTCCTCAGAGTATGTTGGAGAAACATAAAGTTCATAACCTAAATAAGTGCTCCAAATTGTATCGCCAGTTTCTGAATCTACACAAACTACTGAAAAATGATCAACTAAGAAGACTTTACCCTGATTGTATATAGGTGAGCATAGAATGAACTCTCCAGCAAAATCATTTCGGTATACCCATTCTACTTCACCAGTAATTGCACTAATCGCATAATATTCTTTTATGTTTGAAGAAGTAAAGATTTTTTCTTCAGCGACTGCTGGAGAAGCGTGCAAATCAGTTCCACCCCAAAATACTTCCTGATATGGAATTTCTTTTTTCCATACAAGATTTCCCGTATTTTTATCCAATTTATATAAAGCACCTGAATCGGGTTCTTGAGAGAGTGCATATAATGCTCCGTCATCAATCGCAGGAGTAGAAGTTATATATCCATCAGTCTGATATGACCAAATTATATCTCCTTTTTCTGAATCTAAACAATAAATATTGGTATCAAGTGATCCCACGTAAACTCTATCATCAACTATTATTGGAGAGGATCGTAGTACCACAGCTGCAGCAAAAGTTACTTGAATAGGACCTCCTGCATAAGTGGACCAAATAAGTTGACCAGTATAAGCATCAAGGCAATAGATATATCCATCATCAGGTCCGATGAAAACTTTGCCATCAACTACTGCTGGAGAAGATTTAATCCTACCATTAGTTTGAAATTTCCAAAATAATTTTCCAGTTCTAGCATTTAAGCAATACACATACTTATCCTGGGAACCAAAGTAAACTCGACTATCCGCGAGACTTGGTGAGGAAACGACTGCACCTTGAGTGGTGAAATTCCATAAAAGAGATAAAGTAGTTGGTCCAGATTGACCGGTTGCACTATGTACGGGATCGTATCTATACATTGGCCAAGGTTTTGTACCAATAGCCCAAACTTGATTAATTGTATCGTATTCTTCGCCTGATTCTGTATCGACACTTCTCGTGACATCACCTGGAATTAGATACAAATTGCCATATGCAACAGCGATGGATTCTCTAGGAGCAAAAGCCTCAATTGGAAGTTTCCAGATAAGCTTTCCAGTAAAAGCATCTAAACAAGCAAATTCTGAATTGCCTTGTTCAGCAGTATAAGACATTTCCTGACCAGTAGTTGCATAAATTTTTCCGTCAGCGATAACAGGACTTCCAGGAAAAACTAATGGGCTAGGTCCTTTATAGGTCCATACAACTTCTCCGTTTTCAGCATTTAACGCATACAAATGTCCGTCTCTATTAAGTTCATACACCATTCCATATGCAGTGGCTGGACCAATGCTGAAGTAACCTTCTTCTGTTTCTGCGTTAAAAGTCCATAATATTTGACCAGTTGTCGCATTAAAACAGTATAATGTATTATCATGAGTACCGCCTCGGAAGAATTTCCCTTCATAATAAGAACCGGAGAAAAGCATTGCACTTTTTGTTTCAGTGTCCCAAAGAACCTTCCC
Organism: Candidatus Bathyarchaeota archaeon; assembly: GCA_026015145.1. Taxonomy (GTDB): domain Archaea; phylum Thermoproteota; class Bathyarchaeia; order Bathyarchaeales; family Bathycorpusculaceae; genus AD8-1. The sequence goes on from JAOZGY010000072.1 coordinate 12,856, forward strand.
AGTTTTTGCATCTAGGGCCATTTGATGGGGGTCAAATGAACCTGGGAAAATAATACCATCCCCATAATGCACTCCTGAACCTACTATTCCACCTCCAGGGACATAAGTTGACCAAGCTAGAATTGGTGGATTCGTAGGGTCTGCAAAATCCCAAGCTTGAATATAGGAATTTTCTTTAGTGTAAAACATTTTTTCTTCGGGACTATAGACGTTAGCAACAAAAAGCGGGTCGCCACTAGCTGAAAAAATATTGCTTGTCCAAATGATTTCCCCAGTTTCTATGTTAAGACTACTATTGCCGATCACAAGATGAGTTTCATCAATTTTATAAACTGTTGGCCAAGGTCCTGGATCAGGAGCAGTAGTGCTCCATAATACTTCTCCTGTATCTTTTTCAAGAGCAAAAACAGTTGTTTTTGTGGTTACAAAAACTTTGCCATTGAATGCTACAACGTAGCTTTGAATACCAGTTATATTGGTTTTCCATAAGAAATCTGGTGCTTCTGGAGCAGGTCCAGAAGAGAATCTAGTAAAAGATGAATCACCCTGAAATTGTGGCCATTCATATTGCAGTAGATTTTGAATAGCACCATTCTCTTGGATTATAGTCGGACTTTGATTCTTATCATAGTAATCAGCTAGAAAGAGAGATAATACCAATAATAATGTTAAACCAATAATAAGCAAAAGAAGTTTGGGAATTTTCAACTTATCTGCCTCTGAAACAATATCGATAATATCAATCCTGCTGTATTTGAATAACAAGCATTTATTGTTACTATAAACTTTACGGAGATAGAAGTAGTTACTCAGTAGCATGCAAATTTTGCAAAAAATTAGATGAATGGATAAATCACATAATCTTTTTTAAGATGCGAGAAATCTAAGGTAACAAAAGGAATGGTAGAGACACAACAAAGGGTGTAATTTGTTTGACAAAAAAAGGACCCCTGCTAATGACTTCATGGAGGGCAACAGGTGCATGTAATGCTCGATGTAAATATTGCAATGTTGATGCCTCTGGAAAACGTGCTCCTAGAGAATTGACAACTGAAGAAGCCAAACGCTTAGTTGATGAAGTCCACAGTTTTGGTGTTAAGTGGTTTGGAATAAAGGGTGGCGAGCCCTTAATGAGAAAAGATATTTTTGAGATAGTAAGTTATGCAAAAAGCCTTGGGCTCAATGTTTGTTTGTTAACTAACGGTTGTTTCGTTGATGGAGAAATCTATAATAAATTAGTTGAAAATCAGGTTTGGACTTCAGTTAGTATAGATGGACCAGAAGAGATAAACGATCAATTAAGGGGTAAAGGATCATATAAAAAAGCCCTAAAAGCAATTCAAAAATTATCAAAAGGCAAAATTTTAAACGGATTAGCAGCTGCAATTACAAAAATCAACTATAAACACTTAGATCATATTGCTGAATTAGCTGAAAAATATAATGCAAATTTTGTATGGTTTAATCATTTAGTACCCAGTGGACGAGCTAAGGAAACAATTGAATTAACTCCAACGCCTGAGCAATATGAATGGGTTTTAAACCATATATGGGATTTAACTCTAAAATATGAAGGAAAATTTGAGATTCATGTGCATTGTCCTCATTACGCTCGTGTTGTGAAACAAAGGATCCCGGAGAAATTTGATGAATGGTATGAACACAAGTTCCATGGGAAATGCACTTATTTCGCGTTTGGAGGTTACATAAGCGTAACTGAGAACGGGGATCTAATACCATGTTTTTATACAGATTTGACTCCTGACGAACCAATGATGTTAGGAAATATTCGTAATAAAAGTCTGCGTAAAGCTTGGAAAGAAATCAGGAAATCAGAGTATTACTCTAGTTTTAGAGATAGAACTCTATTGAAAGGAAAATGTGGAGTATGTGAATATCTCAATATATGCGGTGGATGTAGAAATAGATCATATGCGTACACAGGTGATATTTACGAAGCAGATCCTGCCTGTCTATACATACCAGAAAAATTGCGAAAAAAATTATAAAATAAAAAGAGTTGACATATCACTTTCTGAAGTTCTGCAAGTAGCACTTGAAAAAATATAAGAGAAACCCAGTGCATAAAAAAATGGAAAGGTTCTGCAAAGCTCACACCATCTTTTTAAACAATTTTGAACGAATTAGCATAAAATACTCGGATTTAGATAAAAATGAGATTCGCTCAAGACTTATTAATGAGACATCTACTAAAAGTTACGAAATAATCATCTGGCTTGATTTGTTCTATTATCAAGTATAGTTAGTCCCTTGCAAAATGGAGGCACAAAAATGGAAAAAATTAGTAAAACAAGAATAACGTTAGTTAATCCTCCACTTTTAGAAGATAGCCCTCACCATCCTCTTTTTCCTCCTTTGGGTTTAACTTACCTAGCAGCGATATTGGAACAAGATGAACATGAAATTAGAATAATTGATTGTCCTATTGACAATCTTGATCATCAAAAGCTTTCTGATGAATTGGATTCACTTCAGCCTAATATAATCGGTATAACATCTATGACTCCAACAATAAAATCAGCAATTCAAGCGGCTCAAAATGCCAAGGAAGTGTGCCCTGATTCAACGGTCATATTTGGAGGTCCTCATGCAACATTTATGGATCAACAAATTCTAAAAGATGAAAAAGCAGTCGATATAGTAGTTAGAGGAGAGGGAGAATTAACTCTAAAAGAACTTGCAGGAAATGAACTGATTTCAAAAAATCTCCTAAAGATAAAAGGGATAACTTTTAGAAAAGATGAAAAAATTATCCAAACACCGAAAAGACCGTATATTCAAAATCTTGACGAACTACCTCTACCAGCTTATAAGTATGTTCCACTCGAAAAGTATAGGATTCACGGAAAAATTCATTTGCCAATAATGACTAGTCGAGGATGTCCTTTCCAATGTTCTTTCTGTGTAGCTTCTGAAATATTTGGCGCACAATTTCGCGCTAGAAGCTGCAAGAGTGTCGTAGATGAATTAGAGTGGTTAAGAGATGAACACGGAGCCAATGCTATATCTTTCCAGGATGATACTCTAACTTTTGATCGTAGAAGAATTCTTGATATATGCGCTGAAATTGAAAAAAGAAAGATTAACCTCCCCTGGGGATGTCAAACTCGGGTAGATCAGGTATCAAAAGAAGTTTTATCTAAAATGAAAAAAGCTAGCTGTAATCTTGTTTCTTTTGGTATTGAGTCTGGTTGTCAGAAAATTTTAGATGCTGTAAAGAAAAAGATCACAATATCACAAGCACAAAAAGCCATTAAATGGGCAAAAGATGAAGGATTATTCGTAGCGGTATCAACAATTATGGGTTATCCTGGTGAAACAAAAGAGATGATGCATCAAACCTTTGATCTCATCCGTAATATTGAGCCAGATGATGCTTGGTTGTGTATAGCTACACCATATCCTGGCACTGATCTTCGCAGGCTTGTTGAGAAAAAGGGTTGGAAAATATCTGACAATTGGACTCTGTATGATACCATGCATCCTGTATTTGATAATCCAAATCTCCCCTCTGAAGATCTTGCTGAAATGAGAACAAAGTTTTATAATAATTTGTATTCTCCGAAGTATATTTTCCGTCAGATAATTAAGGGGTATTTAAATGGCAATTATTATAGTCAACTAATGGCTAAAACAGCTGCAGGATATTTGCTTTGGCGGATTAGATCAAGATTTTAAGTTAGGCTGCAAAATCACCAATAATTTTGATGAAAAAATAAAGAAGGAAAGGAAATGGTTAAAGTATTCTCGGTATAGGTTGGGAATAAACGAATATGATCATTAGAATTTATCAGTTGTTTAAGAGTCTTTTATTCTTGATGTCATCATCATCTAAATAGTTGGTTTATGATTAACGGATTGTTTTTATCGGAAACTTTATTATTGTACCAGTCGTTTTTCAAAACCGAGCTCCGAGGATTTCAAAGAATGAAAAAGCTTACAATCGAAGATAAAGATTCAAAGGTTTATGATTCAAGAGAGAATTGGCCCCCTTACACTTATAGGGATTATCCAGGCATCAAACAAGAAACATATAAGTCTTTTATTGAGTTTCTTTCAACCGAGAACAAATCTGACAAAGTCTTAGAGTTACAACCTTGGATATCTCTTTGTGCCTCAAGATGTACTTTTTGCTATTATCCAACTTCTGCTTTTAGTCCATCTATTATCCAACCTTATTTAGCTGCATTGAAAAAAGAGCTAGAAATGTACGCAAAAACGACTTATATTCAAACTAGTAAGTTTGATGAGATAGTACTTGGCGGCGGAACTCCTAGCGTTTTAAGCGCTGAGCAAATGATTGATTTGATTTCATTTTGTGAAAAAAGATTCACAACGACCGATGAATATTTCATTAAAGTTACTTGTTCATCAAAAACACTTGAAACTGCGAAACTTCAAAAATTAGCGGAATACGGAGTTTATCAAGTGGATATGGGTGCACAAACTTTTGATGACAAACTTCGAAAACAATTGCGTTTGCCTGATTCGGCAAAGAACGTTGAACGTGCTGTAACTACCGCAAGAAAACTTGGAATGTGTGTTTGTATAGATTTAATGTATAATATTCCAGGACAGACAATGGAATCATGGATTGATACCTTAAAAAAGTCGATAGAGTTAGATGCTGAAATTGATTGTTATTCATTAAATGTTTATCCTAATACGGTACTTGGCAAGCAATTAAAGGCTGGAAAAGTACCACCCCAAGGAGATGCAGAATTTGAAAAGCAAATGTATCTTAAAGCATACGAAATTTTAACTGATGCTGGGTATGGAGCACTTGGACATGACCGTTTCTCCAGGATTGAATGGCACTTTAAAGAAAATTGTCTTAATGGTTGGCCTTGGGCTGGAATATTGACTACTGGCTTTGGTTGTATAATGGGTTATTTGCAGAAATTTTCTTACACAAACGTTGAAGATGTAAATAAGTATATTGAAATAGTTAATTCTGGAAAATTGCCAATTGATAGACTTTCAGAGTCTACTCCAGAAGACATGATGCGCAGAACAATGACTCGTCTGTATTTGCGATTGCCAGTTGATAAAATTGAGTTTTTTGAAAAATTTTGTAAATATCCAGAAGATGTTTTTTCAAAAGAACTTAGATCATTAAAAGAAAAAGGACTTATCGAGATAGATGATAAAGAAATTCGAATAACCAAACTTGGAGATCTATGGAAGGGGAATATTGCTTGGGAATTTGCTCCTAAATTAATTAAATAAGCTTTTTTTTAAAAATTTTTTTTCTTATCGTATATCAGAATTTCTTTATAGAGAATTTATAACAATAAAATTCTGAAAAAATAAAAAAAGGATTGGTGGTTTTAAGAATAGCCACCTGGCAGCAATCCATACCACATCATT
>JAOZGY010000113.1 GCA_026015145.1 Candidatus Bathyarchaeota archaeon
AGCTTGCATTTCCTGGATTTTTCTGCTATTAGCAATAGTATTCATAATTCTGATGAACACTTTGGTAATCTCCGAGGAACGCTAGTGCCTTGCGAAGTATGGTGATTCTTATCGGGAATACATGAACAGAACTCCAAGATGGATAGGCATACCGAAATCAGAGAAGATTAGGACTGATAGAAAAAGGAGGTGATATCTATATCAGAAGAAGAACCTTTCAAGGACCTAGAAGTTGTAAAGGCTGACGTTAAGAGATGTGCTTGGGCAAGCGGCATTTTGTCGGTACTTAGTCTCTTATTTGTTCTTGTCGGAGTTGTTGGTGATGTTTTGGATATGAGTCTTGGTTTGGAGACGATGTCTTGGTTTCTGCTGGCTATCGTTGTTGCTGTGAATGCTATTGTGCCTCTCATGAATTCGGTTGTGGCTAAACTCCTCTTTGGAATAAAGTCTGAGAATAAGTAGGGAAAAAACCCCTCTTCTCTCACTTCTTTTTATTTTCATTCGCTTCGGCCATGCAGAAACCAGAAAAGCCATTTTGAACATAGGCTTGAAAATTGGTTTTGTTCTATAATTTTAAAATATCAAGAAATTATCGGAAATTTTCAGCGCAAAATCTGTGATAATTAAACCCAAATATCATGAAACAGCGTGAATATTTTACTGGTAAATTAGGGTGGGGTCCCACCCCCCGCATTTGAATTTATCAAAGAAATCGATAAAAAAGTAGGTTATTTAAAAAAACTGAATTGGGAAATAATGTATTATAAATAAAATATTAATAACTAGGATTTTTAAAGAAATATTTAGATACTTCAAATGAGGAACTATAATAATAATGTCATCATCTAAATTCAAATCAAGAAAATTCGTTTCTGTTGATCCCTTAAAGTGTACAGGTTGCGGAATTTGTGAATATGCTTGTACATTAGAAAAAGGAGAAAAAGCCTGGAACCCAATTCGGTCAAGGATACGTGTTGTAAGAATGTCACCCCTCTTTAATTTTGCACTCGCTTGTAGGTTTTGTGAAGACGCAAAATGCGTAGATGCATGTCCTGAGGATGCCTTAAACCAATCAGAAGACACCGGCATATTAATGGTAAACGATAAAAGATGTATGGGTTGTGATTGGTGTATTCAAGCTTGTCCTCATGGAGGAATTACACTTCACACCGACACAGGTAAAGCAATTGCTTGTGATCTATGTGACGATGAACCTAGCTGTGTAGAGTTTTGTCCTGAAGACGCTTTGGAAATAGTGTTAACTGATGAAGATGCTGAAAAAAGATTCAATACAGCATTAGAGAAACTGCCTGAAGCAACTAAACATCTGACTGAAACTGTAAAGACTAAAAATTGGAAACCATTAATAAATGAAGCTGAAGTCAGATCATTGAGAGTTACAGAAAAACTCGAAGCACTAAATAAGAAAGCAAACATCAAAAAGAATAAAAAGCAGACTATGAAGTAAGACTATTTGTTTATTTCTCTAATCCTTTAGAGATTGCTAGTTTTTTCTCTTCGTAACCTCTTAAAAACTGGTCAATATCTCTTCCGTTATTTTCACCGTTGTATCCTCCCTCTAAAAGGAAGAAGGTTGGCTTATTTAGAGCAGCAATTTTTCTGCCTATATTGTAAAAACTTTTTTCAGTTAAACCTAGCGAGGCCAGATCTCCCTTATGTGTGTCAAATCCCATGGATACTGCTACAGTTTCAAACTTATTTATGTCAATCATTTCTAATGCTTGGTCAAGTGTCCGTAGATATTTTTTTTCACCACACTCAGCTTCAAGCGGAAAATTCAAACAATTCCCCTCAGATCTTTCTCCAGTTCCTGGATAATGTGGAAATCGATGTAAGGAAATATACTTAACCTTTGAATCGCCCTGGAAAATTTCTTGTGTACCATTTCCATGGTGTCCATCAATATCTAATATCAAAGTCGATTTGTCGATTGTTTTCACAGCTATAGCAATATTATTTACATAACAAAAACCTCTTGAAATAACACCTAATGCTGATCCATTTGATCCTACATGATGTCCTGGTGGCCGCATAATAGAAAACCCTCCTATTTTAGCTGCTAGGATTGCTCCTCCCGCTGACAAGCGAGCATACTCAAAAATATTATCATATGCAGGTGTGTCTGAATCATCAACTAGCGCCTTCCTAAGATTCCAAATATATTCAATTTCATGAACACGAAGTAAATCTTCCTCTGATGCAGGTGTTGGTTCCAAAATGGAATAATTTTTTTCAATCAAAAGTTCGTAAGCTTTTTTTACTCTCTGAGGGCCCTCAATATGCCAGACACCATAGTTCAAACACTTTTCAGAAAAAACTATCTGTGTTTTCATAATAAACTGCATCCATAAACACATAAGCGACGTTTTCCAAATTAAAATATACCTCATAAAAAAACCTACTCTGTTTGGATATGATATTACCAGATGATTTCAGAAAACCCATTTGCAAAATTTCGTGAGGAATGCAAAACTGCTCTGACCAAGGCTATGAAAGAAACACTTCCTCAAATTGAACTTAATAATTTGCAGCTTAAAAAACCTCCAAATATAGATTTTGGACAACTTGCTTCATCCATATGTTTTGCGCTAGGGAAAAAATTGAATAAAAACCCTTGGGACGTAGCTGACTCCTTAGTCACCTTGATTGATTCGTCAGATTTTGATTTTATAGAAAAAGTTATTACCACTAGAGGTTATATCAATTTTCATTTAAATTTCTCAAAATTTGCAAATCTAACACTTTCATCAATCAAAAAGTTAAATAAGCAATACGGTTTCCCGAAAACTAAAATAGCCAAAAAAATTATAATCGAACATACTAGCGTTAATCCTCTTCATCCGATTCATATAGGTCAAGCAAGAAACCCAATAATAGGAGATGCTTTAGCTCGAATTTTAGATCAAAGAGGTCATTATGTTTCTCGGCATTATTACATAGATGACGTTGGTCGTCAGTCATCAGTTGTTGCATATGGGTATGATAAACTAGGAAGACCTGAACCTAATGAAAAATCAGATCACTTTGTTGGAAAAATATATACGATAACCTGTTGTCTGGTTGAAATAAAACGTCTAAAAGGAATAATTGCTGAAACAGAGCTTTCCTCTTCTGAAGAAATATCAAAGCTGAAATTAGCCCTTCACGAATGGTTATCCATTAGTGAGGAGCTAAAACAGAAATACCCAATTCTTTTTGCTGATTTATATAAGAAAATAGATAGCGAAAAAAATCCTGAAGAAGATATAAACAAACTTAATCGTGGTTATGAAGAAGGATCTTTTGAAGCTAAAAAACTTGTAAGAACTGTAAGCAAACTATGTTTGAAAGGGTTTAGGGAAACTCAAAAGAGAATAAAAATTTTTTATGATTCATGGGATTGGGAAAGCGATTTAGTTTGGAGTAATAAAGTTAATGATGTTCTTCAAAATCTTCGCGATTCTCCCTTTGTATATTCTGATGGGGAAGTTTTAGAATTTAATGCAGAAAATGTAGCCCTTTCATTAGCTCTTAAACCTAAATTGGGCTTAAGAGCAGATTACGAGATTCCACCCTTAACCCTGGTACGTTCAGACGGTACCACTCTCTATACCACTAGGGATATTGCTTATACATTATGGAAATTTACTCGAGCTGAAAAAGTTATAAATGTAATCGGCATGGAACAATCTTTGGCGCAATTACAGCTAAAGTTAGCTCTTTATGCTTTGGATCAAAATGAATATGCAGATAACTTTGTACATTTCGCATATAATCTAGTTTCCCTCCCAGGGTATAAAATGTCAAGTCGAAGAGGGCGTTATATAACTTTTGATGAGGTATTGGACGAGGCAATTGAAAGAGCTTATAAAGAAGTTTCAAAACGGTCACCTAATCTTTCGGATAATGAAAAACAAAAAATTTCAAAATTTGTCGGAATTGGTGCTGTTCGTTATGCACTTATAGATGTTGACCCTTCAAAACCTGTAGTTTTCACTTGGGACAGAGTACTAAATTTTGAGACTAATAGTGCACCATATGCTCAGTACACTCATGCAAGAGCTTGTAGTATCTTACGCAAAAGCAAAAATCAACCAAAAATCCAAAATCTTGATGTATTAAAAAAGAAACTTGAGCGTGAATTAATTCTTTCTCTGGCAAGCTTCCCAGATGTTTTTTTGGAGGCTAATGAATATCTGAAACCAAATATGATTGCAGATTATGTAAACACTCTGGCTGACAAGTTTAATTCTTTCTATAATGCATTTCCAGTTATTAAAGCGGAAACACCAACACTAAGAGATGCCAGACTTAACTTAACGGAAGCAATAACTATAGTACTCTCCAATGCTCTCAACTTAATTGGTATATTTGCTCCAGAGAGAATGTAAAAAACTTCTTTATTTTATTAGAATTTGAATATTATCTAATTATTAGTATTAATATTTAGCATGTTTTGTATTCTCGAATGCTATTCTTGGTATTTTTGTTATTGTTTATAGTTATCTCGTTTTGAATTATGATGATAAATTTCAAATATCTGACGTCTAATCTAAACTTGGGTGCTAACTAATGAATAAATCATTTCTAAATAAAAAAGTAAAAGCAATTGAAGTTAAAGAAAAACCGATATCCAAGCTTCTTGATGAAATGGGAAATACGGCATACCAAGGTAGAAAATTAGGCGAAGCAGTTGATGTTTGGGAAAGAATGATTAAAGACGGAGATTTGACTATCGTTTTAGGTCTTTCAGGTTCGATGAGTACAGCTGGACAATGGAAGCTGATTAATTGGCTAATTGAAAAACGGTTTATCGATGTAATAGTTTCAACTGGTGCAAACGTTTCAGAGGACATAATTGAAGCTATGGGTTTTAGTTACTGGCAAGGTAGTCACATTGTTAATGATCAAGAACTTCTAAAAGAAGATTTAAACAGATATTATGACGTTTATGGCAAAGAAACTGACTATCGAAAAATGGAAGAACTTTTAACTGACTTTATTTTGACATTAAAGACTGACTTTCACTATTCCTCAGTTGAGTTTTTTTATCTTCTCGGCAACTTTTTAACTAAAAAATCGGTGAATAGCATAGTTGCGGTTGCCGCTGAAAATAAAGTCCCCATCTTCAGTCCCGCCATTACTGATAGTGCTTATGGAGAAGCTTTTTTGATGGCGAAAAATCAGGGTCATAGTGTGATATTGGATTCTGTCAAAGAATTTGACCAGTTTGTAAG
>JAOZGY010000002.1 GCA_026015145.1 Candidatus Bathyarchaeota archaeon
TTCTCCGCCTCCATAGCCAGGTACTAGTCTTGGAAAAATATATTGTAGAAACAGGAGATATGCTGATCCTGCAAGAGTTAGTATTAAAAATAGTATTAGTATTAATGAAGATTTGAATTTCTTCATGTCATTCTTCTTGTACAATAGTACTGGATCAGTTAATTATCTATTGTGAGATTAGCCTGAACTTCTGCTTGGTTGCTTTGGGGATCTTAGATTACTCTACCCAAGAAAACTTATAAAAATTAAATCTATCAGACTTTGCCTGTTATTTTTTTAACCAATCTTTCAATTGGACTTCATTAGTATTTCCAACCTTCTCTAGGGTCACCAGATCCCTGTCAGCAAACCTAGCAACAATTCTATGAGTCTTTAACCTGCTCAGTCCAGCTTCTGTTCTAATATATTTTTGCAAATACTTGCCATTATGTTTTTTTAGTACTTCAAGAACTTTGCGTTCATCATCTGTCATGGTTTTAAGAACTGACTCAAAAGAGGATTCAGAGGGCTTTGAAATCTGAGGTTCTGGTTTTTTTAAATTGATCTTTGAATAGCTGATTTCTGGGAATAAATAAAAGTAAATTGTACCGCCCACTCCAACTATGATTAGTCCTATGGAAAGTATGAGTATTACACCAAAGAGAATCCATGATGAATCTGCACCTTGCAATGTTCCACCTGTCATCCAATCACCCATGCACCCCCACATGTTAGTTGTCCAATCTGATGGGCTTGTTGTTGATGGAGTTAATAGAAAACCTGCTACCAAAATAGTGATGAATAGAAATATTGATGTAAACAGAAGAATCAAAAAGAAGCTGATCTTTTTCAATTGAATCTAAACTAGTTTTCTTTTTGTCTCTTTTAAATTTATATCATTAATTAATCAAATTGTCTTGATTAAACTATTAATTAATTGTTTCAGAATTGTTTCAATAACTGTTTCAGATCTGTTTCATTTTTGTATCAGAGAACTATCTTAAGACTCCATAACTATGCTTTTTGTGTGAAGAAAAAATGAAAACAATAAAAATCTTCATAGTATTATCAGCAATAGTTGCCATAAGCCTTGTAGCAATTGGTGTAGCATATGGACATTACGTGACAAGTCAAGCAAACATTTACAGTAATACTCCTTACTCAACAACATCAACAAGTGTAGATTTTTGGACTTGGTTTAGAGGCTGTTTAGGGTTTGGTCCAAATTCTTACAATTATAGGTATCAAGCTCCAACTGGAGAAAATACTGAGCCGCCATCTACTTATGTTCCTTTAAGTCCTTTTGCTCCTCAAAGTCCAAATCAGAATTACTATCCTTTCAGGTCTGGTCAAAGAGGCTATGGTTGCTGGGGCTGGTAAACTACCCTTTTTTCTGATTTATTTATTATACTCTACTTGGTTGCTTTTTGGTGTCTTTGTTTGCTCTACCCAAGAAAACTTAGATGAAAGAAAAGACCCTTGAAGAATTGCTTTTTAATATTCAAACCAGAATCCATATAGTTACTATTTTTGTATTTCTTTTAACGCTTTTAAATAAACATTTTTTACTCCATTATTCTGTTCTATCCTTATTATTTGATCAAACTTGTTAACTAATTCATCTTGTAATTCTTTATTATACTTAGCAATTTCAGTAAGTCCAAAAGCAGCACACCATCTAACTACTGTACTCTTGTTTTTTGCGTTCTCTAATAGTTTGGGAACTGCATTGCCTACTTTGTGTGGGTATGTTTTTGCTAAGTGTCCTATTGATCTTGGTATTCCCCATTTTACTCTTGGAGTTTTATAGTCAATATATTCAATTAGTTCATCTATGTAGGGTAGGAATACTTCTGGGGTGTTTTGGGATACAAATTTCATTACTTCTGCACATGTGCCTTTTGTTATATCATTGCCTGATCTGAATAGGTTAATTAATTCTGTAAAGTTTTCTTTGTTATTTGTTATTTCATTTACTATTTTGGTTACTTTCTCTTTAGGTTTGAGATTAGTATCAAGGATTTCTTGGAGTTTCATAAGAATTTATGATTAGGTTCTGGTATTTAGAGATGTGTAGTTTGTTTGTGAATATTCCAGGATATCCCTAAACCTAAAGATAAATTCATTATGAGCTTTCAGCCTCGCAAGTTTCAATCCATATAAGCAAGGCCTCTTCCAAAGCCTTGGACAAACTCCCTTTCCCATAACCAAACTTCCTCATAGCCAAGCGCCTGAATTTTACCTCAGCCTTGTTTGCAATTACTCCACGAATCTCTCCCATAAGAATCACACCCTTCAATTTGTTGGACAGGCTTACGTACACTAAAAGAAGAAAACATGAAACCTCTTATTTTTCTACTAACCGATTGCTAATAGGTTCTTATCAAGAAATCTTTACTAAACCTGTGTCAAAGAAACTTTACAAAAAACCTTATGTTTGATAAGAGATCAGTTTTAGATACTTTGAAGCTCAAATATCTGATTGTTATTGCAGTTTTCCTATTGCTTTTGCCTGTTTTGTTCTATAGTTTTACAATTGGAAGGGAGAATGAATTTGCAGAGTTCTATGTTGGAGTTGATGTAGCCTACGATGATCTTGATAAAATCAAAGACTTAGTTGATCAAGTAGCAGATTATACAAATATGGTAATTATTGGAAGTACTGGAATAACATATGACCAGCATAAATTAAACGAAACAATTCTATACTTAGTAAACCAGGACTTGTCTTATGCTGTTTTTGCTGCAGGTGCAACCAGATTAGTGCCGATCAATGAATCTGTTGCTTCCTTTAGGGATAGCTTTGTTGGTGTGTACTATGATGATGAAAATGGTGGTCGTCAACTAGATTTGGATGATCGTCGAAGTGTTAATAGTGCAGATAATTACTCGGATGCTGCCTCCCAGTTCACCGATTATATTAGCTATAGGCTAAACGCTGAGTTTTATAATTCTTCGTATTCTTTTATTGTTCCTTCATCTTTTAGGTTGTTTACTTCTGATTATGCTCTTTACTGGTTTGATTATGCTGGTGGATATGATGTTGTTTTGGCTCAGATGGGTTGGAATTATAGTAGGCAGATAAATGTTGCTTTGTGTAGGGGTGCTGCTACTGTTCATGATAAGGATTGGGGTGTTATTGTGACTTGGACTTACACTCAACCACCTTATCTGGGATCTGGTAAAGAACTTTATGATGATTTGGTTTTGGCTTATGAGAATGGAGCTAAATATGCTTTAGTTTTTGATAGTGACGAAGACTACTCTGAGAGTACTTTGTCTCAGGAGCATTTGGATGCTTTGGAGAGGTTTTGGCAATACACAAAGGATAACCCTAGACCATCTGATTTACTGGATGGTAGGGTTGCTTTTGTTCTTCCCCAGGATTGGGGTTATGGATTTAGGGGTTCTGATGATAAGGTGTGGGGTTTGTGGGAGAATGATGAGTTAGCTTCTTTGATTCATGAAGATCTAACTATTTTGCTTGAGGAATATGGGACTAAGTTGGATGTTGTTTATGATGATGAATTAGATTTGGATGAAACCTACGCACAGTATTTCTTTTGGAATGGGACTAGCTTTGCTCCTTAAGACTCTAGAGAAATAGGAGAAATATTGCTAAGTTGTCTAAGACCCCATTTTTGGCTTTCTCAGTTTACTAGAAATAATGCCTTGATTGTTTCTAGAATAATCATTTTATGCAAAACTGCATAATTAAGAGTTGAATTAAAATGACAGAAACTAAGAATCAAAGCATTACTGAACTTAACAACATAATTAAAGAAGTAATTACTGATGCAAAGAATTTCTCAAAAGACATAGCATCAAGCATTTACATGAACTATATTGCTGGAATTATGGCTATTCTCTTTGGCATTCAAACAGGATGGTACAACATACCCTATATCACTCAACTGGATCCAGTACCAACAGCATTAGTTCTTATTCAAATCTTTGCAGGTTCAATGCTAATAATAAGAGGTTATACTTTACAAAAGAAGTATTCCAGGCTTTTGAATCTCAAAAATAAATTGTAAGTTATGGTGTTTTAAGAGTGACCAATAAAAAACGTAGACCCTCCCAGATCACTCTTGAAATCTTAGATGCTATTGATGAGAAGGGGGAGGCAAGCAAATGGGATTTGCTTAAGGTTCTTGGGACTTCTTGGCAGTTTCATCACTGGATTGAAGAATTTTTACTCAAAGAGAGATTCATTAAACAAAGAGAAGAAGGGAAACATTATTACTACTCTAAAACTGATTTAGGGGTCCAACTTCATGAGTTACTTAGAAATGGAAAAATCTTAAAGGCTTTCTTAAAAATCAGTGGCAAGAGACTTAGAAGGGAATAGTAAATGTTGATTTTAATTTTTTTATGTGGATATATTTTTGTTTCTGTTTGTTTGGTTTTTGTTGGGGTTTTTATGATTGGTTTTTAATCTATTAAGTGTTCTGAGAGGTGTGATTCTTAAGAATTCGTTATTTGATTCTTTGAAGCAGAAAAGACACCGGTCTTACACCATCAGTACAACAGGTAATCACCTCTCCCTCCTTAAACCAAGGAAAATTTCCACCATAAGTAAGCACTGAAAGATCTTTGAAAATATCATGCCAAGCCCAAAAACAAAAACCTTTAGGCATTTCACAACAGTTATCAACAATAAACTCTTGTCCCTCATTGAAATGGGTACAAATACCAAATTTCTCCCCTGTTATGTGACTGACTGGAACATTTTTGTAAATTCTTTTCGGATCAATTTTTTTCAAAACTGTTATCTTTACTCGAGCCATCTTGATTAACTCCATTATGAATAACATAATCAACTGAAGATATATTACATTATTTTTCCTTCTATTTACATGCAATTCTGGTGATTACATCATTTATCTTATGAAAGATTCTATTTTTTAGCTCTGAGAGATTTGGGCTCCAGTACTGTCTAATGAAGATCTAATTCCATATGTGAGAAATATTGTTAAGATGTCTAAGATCACTTTTTTATCTTTGGATATAGAATAAATCATAAAGGCTGACTTTTTATTGTGAAAATGAATTGAGTGGATTGAACTGAACACTTTTACTAAGTATGAATATCCTGATGTTGGTATTTGTGGTCTATCTTGCAAGTTATGCCCAGCTTTTCATAGACAAACCAAAAGCAAATGTTACGGTTGCAAGAGTGAAGATAGAATCAAAGTAGGCTGCACTTTTATCAGATGTGCTCTCAAGAGTAAGGGTGTTGAGTTTTGCTGGTTATGTGAAGAAAACAAAACTTGTGATAAATGGGAAAAGCATAAAGATTTTAGCAGAAACCATGACTCTTTTGTTTGCTACCAAAAACTAGAAGATAACATTGATTTTATTCAGAGATTTGGTGTTGAGAAGTTTGAGAAGCAGCAGATTCTTAGGCAGAGGTTGCTTGAGGAGATGCTTGGTGAGTTTAATGAGGGTCGTTCTAAGAGCTATTTTTGTATTGCAGCTACAGTTTTGGGGTTAGAAGAGCTCAAAGCAGTAGTTGATGAAGCTAAAGATAAATCTGAAGGGTTGGATGTGAAGTCTAAATCTAAGATTTTACGTTCAATTCTGGATGAGGTTGCTGAGAAGAAGAATTATTGTTTGAAACTTAGGAAATAATGGTTTGAGGTTCAATATGTAGTTATTATTGTCTTTTGAAAATAAATTATGAGAAATATTGGAGTTATCTAAGGTCACTATTCTGTTTTTTGCATAAATCATAAACCTGAAAATTGTAAATAATCTATCTGAGTAGATACTATTGCAAAAAGGTGCTGTAATCTTTCTTGCTTGTGTTGTTTTAGCTACGTTGTTGTCTGTTAGTTATTCTATTGCTGGTAGAGAAGTTTCATGGATTCCAATTGTTGAAGAAAATATTAAGAAAGAAAACTGGTTACCTGACGTAAAATATGAACCTATAGCTTCTAAGTCCTTTTTCCTATATGAAAATGGAGAAGAACAATTCTTTATTTTAGAATCACGAAGAGAGTTTACTTCTAATATTGAAGGATTACTAACTAGTGTTGATAGAAAACTTGACTATGTTATTTCAAGAGATCATTTTGATAGAATATTAGCCAAGGATAGGGTTGTTGGTTTTGTTCTTCGGTTTCCAAATAATTATGGTCTTTTGTTTGATGTTGGGAATGCTTATTTTGTTTTGGAGGATGTTTTGGGTGAGGATTTAGAGGGTACTATTTTGGTTCGTCGTTTTGATTCTTCAAGAATGGATTGGGATTATATTGTTTGGGAGATTACTACTTTGTCTATTTTGTATAAGTTCTTGAGCCCTTAGCACTCTTTTTCCTAACTCTGAGAGTCTTGGGCTCCAGTAGTGTCGTATGAAGATCTCTTGGGGTATTCTCCCTTGAAGAAAATCAATCTAATCCAACAATTTTCAAAGATTTATCCCATAATATTTCTTGATCTTCCGTGGAAACAAATATGATCTCTTCCTCTTTTTCCCTCTTAAAATACTTGCCATTAAACGACTTAGCTTTCTCAGAAACAGCTAAAAACAAAATTGCTTCAGCCGCTTGCTCAACATCAATCATGCTTCTTTTACTAAACAAACGAATAATTGGAGCATACCACTTATTAAAATCCCACATCCCAGAATCAACATGACCTGGATGAACGGCATTCACACTAACCCCCATATCTTTTAATTGCCCAGAAAGAGTCAAAGTAAAAACTGCTAAAGCAAATTTTGAAGCAGCATAAGCTCTAAAACCTGTCTTCTTTCTCTAATATTTTCAAGGTCAAATTTTCCTCTTTTGTACGCATCTGAAATAACATTAATAATTCTGCCTTCTTTTGATTTCTCCAAGAAAGGCAACAACAGATTGGTTAAAAGAAAAGGGCCA
The DNA here is from genome assembly GCA_026015145.1 of Candidatus Bathyarchaeota archaeon. Classification (GTDB taxonomy): domain Archaea; phylum Thermoproteota; class Bathyarchaeia; order Bathyarchaeales; family Bathycorpusculaceae; genus AD8-1. The sequence goes on from JAOZGY010000002.1 coordinate 6,861, forward strand.
AAATAATTTACCCCCATAGTCAATTCGAGACCATCCTCAGTTAAGCCTTTATCCATTGTGAAAATTCCAGCGTTATTAATTAGACCATCTAATCTTTGAAAAGATTGGCCAAATTCTTTTACAAAGTTTCTAATGAAAGAAAAAGATCCTAAATCCAGCCTCATTACTTTAATTTGAATATTGCCAGCTTCCTTTTGGATTTTCTCTTTAGCTTTTTCTCCCTCAACATCATTTCTACAAGCTAAAATTAATGATATATTTTGTTTTGCTAGTTTCCTTGCTACTTCAAATCCAATTCCTCGATTAACCCCAGTAACAATCATAACTTTTCTAGTTTGATTACTTTTTTTCACTGCAAATTTCTCACATATTTGGATCTAAGTTGGAAGTAGTATCACTTTTTCAGGAGGAAGGAGCTTGTTTATTTGATTCGCTAAAATCATTCCAATTCCATCCTTTAACAAATTAAATGAAGATAAACTCTTTTCAAGAGACTCATTTGAAGCATATCTTTTAGCTTGTTTTTTCTCGTTAGATTCGATTTTTTTAATTGTTTTTTTCATTAATTTTTGATAATGAACTATTGGTGATGTGGTATTTTCCTCTGATCTTATTATTGATTTAATTGCTAATCGTCCACTTAATGCTGCAAGATCCATACCAACTCCACGATATAGATCAATTAAGCCAGCTGCATCACCCACAAGTAAAATATTATCAACACCTAGAAAAGTAGAAATCTTCTGAGTGGAAGCAAATCCCTCTTTTTTAACAATCTCTCCCTTGAGACAATACTTCTCTTTCACATAGTTATAGAATCTGTTTGCATACTCTAACACATTCTCATTAGCTCCTGTTCCAATGACCCATTTATCATCTTTCAAGTAGACCCAAGCAAACATCAAAGGACAAAAATCCCTATTATAATACATATAAAGCCTGTTTGGATCCAAGTTTCCTGTTCCTTTAAAGTAGTAGTTTAGAGCTGTACCTGTTTTTTTATTGCTAAAATAGTCTGGTTGAAGTTTTTTTCTTATCTTTGAGAGCATACCATCTGCTCCAATAAGAAATCTAGTTGAAAGATGAAGCTATTTACCCTCTTTTTCTACTGTTATAGTAATTGTCTCTGAGTTTTTCTCAAAGTTTACTAATGAAGTGTTATCATGAAAGATAGCTCCATCTTCTTGGGCTATTTCATTGAGCCAACTATCAAAGGTCGATCGCCAAAAGTTGAACATTTTCATTTTTCCTTTCATGGTCTTTCCTTGAGGTGTAACCATATCTACTTTGAAGAGCTCGTTTTCACATAATTTATCTTTGGGAATTTTTTTTCCTATTAGTTTTTCAAAGTAAGTAAATTGTATTCCTGAGCATGGCTTGTTTCGTGGTGTTTTATATTTTTCAAACAGGAGTGTTTTGTATCCTTGTTTTGCACTAAATCTTGCAGCTACTGATCCTGCTATACCCCCACCAACCACTATAACATCGTATTGTTCCATCTTTTATTCTCTCTAATTTGTTAAATCAAATATGAATTAAGTAAAATATGTTGGGTTTATTATTGTGGTTTTTTATCTCCTCACTCAAATCATTGATTATTTATTGAGCTAAAACTTCTTTTATTAGAGTTATATCCTGTGACCTTTGAGCGTTTAATACTCTGTTTCCTAATTCACTTAATTTGGGGCTCCAGTAGTGTCTTATGAAAATCTCTTGTGGGATTCTTCCTTGTAGTAGATCGATCTCTTCTTTAGTGATACCATGTTTCCTTAAGTGTGTTCCAAAGTGGTCTCTTAGCTCGCTTATTCTACGTTTGATACCGTATCTGCTTAGTCTCTTTCTAATAGCATAGTAGCTTACTGGTTGGCTAGATGCTATTTGTTTCACTAACTTGTCTGGTACAAAAGAGATGTAACAGTTCTTTGTTCTTCTCAAGAACTCCTTATGATACTGAAAATGCATTAACACCTTTAATTGAAAGTCATAGTAGGCTGGAAGATCCTGTGTCTTAGACAACTCTATTATTTTGTTAAAGGAGGTTATAGCTTCTGTTTTACGAATACCAGTGACTTTGCAGAATCTTAGAAATATTTGTTCATTAGGTCTTAGGTGCTTTATTGCCATACCGTACCAGTCTAGAATGTCTGAGTTGCTTGCCTTCATGATTCTTAGGAAGCTTTCAACTGCACTTTGTCTGTGGATCTTGATACCGTAATTCTTCATCTTAGCCTTAAACTCAGTATAACAACCAAGATACTTAGAGAGAGTGATCAAAGCCTTGATGACATTATTTCTATTGGATTGCTTGATTAGATCAATTAGCTTAACTTTACTTAGTAGGTTATGATATTTCTTAGAATAATAATAAATCAACTTAGTATAGGACTTGGAATATTTGCTGGTTAACCATGCCTTAAAAGTAGTCCAGTCAATGTCAGAGTTGGTCTGGTCAAGGATTCTTTGGAGATTAGGAGGGTGATGCTCTATCCGTGCTGAGCTACCCGCCCCACCAATTCTGGAAACTAGGCTTGTTTCTCTTAGTTTTTGGTCAATATTGTTTGCTTGACCAGTTTGACCACTATTTGCCTTATTCTTGTTGAGTTGAATGTTCTTGTTGGATAATAAAGTTTTCAATGCTTGTAGGTCTTCTAGTTTGTGGTAGGTGAACTGGGGCTTCTTGGAAACTTTGTCAATATGTGAATAATGCCTAGTTCTTGCATACCTTATCTGTCCTAGTCTATTGATGAATAGTTGAGTGGATCCTTGCTTTCCACACACTAAGCATGACATCTTTACACATTTAATTTTCACTTGTGTTTCGCCTCACTACCATAATATAGGCAGACCACTTGGAGCTTAACTTGCTTATAATGACCATTAAGGATCAGTTTTGGATCCCTAGAAAACTTTACTAAAAAAAGGAGTTAATAGAAACTATACTAGAAAAGAAGTGATTGTGGTGAAAAGAGTGAATTTAAAAAATCCAGTTTATTATAGTGTTGTGTTTTTGGTTAATGATATTGAGAAATCAAAGTACTTCTATACTGATGTGCTTGGACAAAAGGTTGTGATGGATTTTGGAAGAAATGTGGGATTTGAAGGTGGATTGTCTATTTGGGAAAAAGAATATGCTTTGAATTTAATTTTTCAAGGGAAAGCATCCGATGTTAAGGTTGATGGCAATAATTTTGAACTCTATTTTGAATCTGATGATCTTGATGCTTTATTTAATCGATTAGAAGGTAACATTAACCTAATTCATTCGATAATAGAACATCCTTGGGGTCAACGAGCTTTTAGAGTATATGATCCAGATGATCATATCATTGAGTTTGCTGAATCAATGACGAGTGTGGTGAAGATTACACAGTGATGGTTTAAGCTATGAAGAAATAGCTAAGAAGTCTATGATGCCACTAGAATTCATTCAAATGACTGTCAATAACCAATAGACTTTATCTACTTCGTTGCTTTTTGGATTCTTAGTTCACTCTACACAAGAAAACTTAGCAAAATGAAGAGTGCTTTTTGAATATTAGAGATATTTGAAGTTAATTGATTCTTTATTAGTTATTCTTAACTTACTGTTATATTTGGGTTGAATTATCTTGTTTAAGAAAGATGTAGAAGCTTACATTTTGATTGTTGTACAGCATGGTGCTGAGCATCAGGTTCTTGAAACTTTAATGAAGTTTGATGGTGTTAAGGAGGGTTCTTTGGTTTATGGTGAATTTGATGTTCACTGTAAGATTGTGGTGGAGAGTATGGAAAAACTTAGGGAGGTTCATGATAAGATTAGGAAGCTTAGGATTCTGAGAAGTGAAACACTTGTTGCTTATGAGAGGGCTCCTCCAAGGAAAAAAAGTGTTAGAAACTATCATGTTAGAAAATTGGGTCATAAAAGAGCTAGACACTGATACAACTTATTGATCATCATAACTAGGATTTAGGAGCTTGGTTTGCTACTTTAAAAGAAGAAGAGATTGAATTCTAAATAATTTGTTGTTGAGGGATAAAAGTTTGGCTCATAAGAAGAAGATGAAACGTAGAGGTAAAAGGCTCTATAGGAATACTCAAGGTAAGTATTCCAGGAGAAAATCCTGAGGCTATCTACTTTTATTTAATTAGTGGAATTTTCATTGTTTACATTTGGTTGCTTTGGTGTCTTAGCTTACTCTACCCAAGAAAACTTAGAAAGGACCATTAAGGATCAGTTCTGGATCCTTTAGAAAACTTAGGAGAATATCAATACAATCTTTAAACAACTGATAGTTCTTTATCTGATAACTTTAGTTTATATGCTTGTTTCCTATCATTCTTCCCAAGTCCATACACTCAAGAATATTATTATAGCTCCAATTATAGGTAAAGCAAAGTTCAAGAAGAATAATGTATCATAAGCTTGTCCAATAGTAGTTCTCCATAAGAAACATTGAAACGGTGCTTTAGCATAAGCTCCAGGTCCATACCAAGCCCAACCCATACCTGTTGGACTTGCTTCCCACCATACACAACCAGTTAAAATAATATCTAGTTGCCATAATGTAAAGAATAAACTTGCAATAATAAGAGCAAAACCTATCATTATTCCTGCTACATTCTTAAGATGCTCTCTTTTCTTTAAAGCTTGTACCATACTTTTCTTCATATTATCACCTCAAAAATTAATGTGCTATAAATACTATAAATTCTACTATTCAAAGAACAGAAACACTCTATAAACTGACTAAAATGCTTAAAACTAGTTTGGATTCTTAGCTCCCTCTACCCAAGAAATTGAATTCATATTTGTAGTTAATAATTCTAAAATACAAAGCTAAAAGAACATCAAATTATGAATAAAGAATCTCTCCCAGTGGGGATAAGTGTTGTAGTTATGGTTGCATTGTTCATTTTTTATCCTAAGTATTATCAGCCATCATTTGATCTGGGCACTGAAACTATAGTTATTGAGAATGTGTCTTT